>JAHHMJ010000159.1 GCA_018678395.1 Gemmatimonadota bacterium
GGGCATGCGAGCGATGGGTCGTTCGGGGAGACGGAAGACGACCTCTTACCCTTTCGCTGCCGACCCGTCGAGGCGCAAGTGTAGGATGGTCACGCTCGACGACGCGAGCGCCCTCCGCCGCACCGCCGGCATCGCCCCCACCCTCCGCAACCATGGTCCCACCCCCTGCCTCCATGTCCCCGCAGGGAGTCCTGTACTTCGCCTCACCCGATGCCTTCCGGGCCTGGCTGGACGCACACCACGCCGATGCGGACGCGCTCTGGGTCGGCTTCTGGAAGAAGGGCACGGGTCGGCCGAGTCTCACCTGGCCGGAGTCGGTGGACGAGGCGCTCTGCTATGGCTGGATCGACGGGATCCGGCAGCGCATCGACGACGAGGCGTACGCGATCCGCTTCACTCCGCGGCGCAAGGGAAGCACCTGGAGCCTCCGCAACCTCGAGCGCTACGAGGCGCTCGAGTCCGAGGGCCGGATTCGGGACGCCGGGCGGGAGGCCTATGCCCGGAGGATCGAAGCGAAGACCGGTACCTACTCCTTCGAGCGGAAGACGCCCGCGCAGCTGCCGGAGGGGTTCGAGGACCGGCTACGGGCGGTCCCCCGCGTCTGGGAGGCGTGGCAGGCGTTCGCGCCGAGCCACCGGCGCAAGGTCACCCACTGGCTCGCGAGCGCGAAGAAAGAGGAAACGCGGGTGCGCCGGCTGGAGAAGCTGATCCGCGATCTGTCGGAGTGAGTGCCGGGGCGGGCTACTCCCACCGGTCTTCCGGGCGGTCCGGCGCCCCGCCGGTTCAACCCGCCCCCCCCACCTCCGCCTCGACCTGCTCGAACTGGCGCTGAACCACGGTGGGCAGGGATTCGAGGTTCGGCCGCAGCGCGTCCAGGAGGTCGACGGCCTCGGACGGCTCACCGGACCGAAGCAGCGCCAGCGCAAGCGCGATGCGGGTCTGGGCCAGCACGGGGACGGGCGTCGGGTCGAGCGTCTCCATCCCGGCCGCGGCCTCTCGCAGCAGCGGCACGGCCCCCGCGGGATCTCCCGTGACCGTCATGCGGCGGGCCACGTTGACCTGCTGGGACAAGGTCGAGGAGTGGGTGGGCCCCAGGGTGCGGCGGAAGTGGTCCAGCGCTTCGCGGGCGACGCGATCCCCCGCCTCTCCGTCGCCCAGACCGTACCACGCCCGTGCGATCTCCCGCAGCGCCAGCCCGATCTCCGGGGCGTCGTCACCCTGTGCCGACCGGAAGATCTGCACGGCGCGTTCACGATCGGCGATCGCCGAGGGGTAGTCGCGGAGCAGCATCGCGGAGTGGGAACGGCCCACGAGCATATCGGCGGTGCGCGGGTGCTCCGCCCCGAAGGTGGTCTCGGCGACCTCCAGAGCCTCGTCGTAGAGCGCGCGGGCTTCGGATACGCGGGCGGCTCCGCCCTCGGGCCCGGGCAGGTTCTGGAGAAGATAGGCAGCCAGATACTGGGTCGCGCGCGCCGTCTCGCGATGATTCGCTCCGAAGAGCGCTTCGGCGCCGGCCCGGTGTTCACGCCACGCCTCGATGCGCTCCTCCCCCGGGAGCGTCTCGGTGCGGAACGCGAGGAGGTTGGCCCGGGCGAGCCATACACGGCCGTGCTCCCCGCCCAGAGCGGCCTCCAGCGCCTCCACCGAACGCTCCATGAGTCGGACCGCCTCGTCCTGCTCACCCAACGCCCAGTGTGCGTTGGCGAGGTTGTTGGTGGTGATCCCGATCCCCCGCCCGCCGGCGTTCGACGTCGCCGTCCCCACCTCGCGGAGCGACAGTGCTTCCTGGAAGACCTCGACGGCCTCGCCGTGCCGGCCCAGATCGCCCAGCGTGACGCCCAGATCGTTGAGGGACTTGGCCAGCCCCGCCGCTGCCGGGTCGTCCGAGCCGCGGGCCGCCGCCACCGCCGCGCGGAGCAACTCCTCGGCAGCGGGTCGATCCCCCCGCTCCCGTTCGATCCAACCGAGCAGTCCCTGGCTCCTCGCGACATCGGGATGGTCCGAGCCCAGCGTCTCGCGTCGCGTCGCCAGCGAGGCCGCGGCCAGAGGCCGTGCGTCGTCGACCAGACCCAGCCTCTGGTACCCGTCGGCGAGGACGTACTGCACTTCGGCCTGCAGCTCGGGCCGGTCGGCGTAGTCGGCCACCCGTTCAGCCTGGGCATCGAGCAGCGCTCTCGCGCTGACCTCGCCGCCCCCGACCTCATCGGGGCCGACCGCACCGAACATCTCCAGCAGGAAGTCCCGGGTCGCGACGAGCTTGTCCCGCTCGTCCTCCACGCGGGCGGCGGTCCGGCTTCGCTGTACCGCGACCGTCGACGTGGCACCCAACAGAGTCAGGATGACCACCGACGCCGCGGTGACCGCGGTGCGGTTGCGCCTCACGAACCGGCTGGTTCGATAGCCGAGGGTATCGGGCCGCGCGCTCACCGGCCGCCCGTCGAGATGTCGCCGGAGGTCGTCCGCCAGCGCGTCGACGGTGGGATACCTGCGATGGGGCTCCGCCCGCAGCGCCTTGAGGAGGATCGTGTCGAGGTCGCCGGAGAGGCGCCGCCGCCGGCGCGAGGTGTCCGCCGTCGATCCGGTCACGACCTCGCTGGGGCGGCTCGGCGGACCGTATTCGATGGCCGAGAGGCGCTCGTGGGGGGTGACGGACGCCCACGGGTGCACGCCTGCGAGCAACTCGTAGAGGACGACCCCGAGGGCGAAGACGTCGGAGGCGGTCGTGGCCTCTTCGCCCCGGATCTGCTCGGGTGCGGCGTACTCCGGGGTGAGGACCCGGTGGTCCGTGCGCGTCAACGGCGCCGATTCGGGCGACCCACCGTCGAGAAGCTTCGCGATCCCGAAGTCGAGCAGCTTGGCCACGCCGTCGTCGGTGACGAGGATGTTCGCCGGCTTGAGGTCCCGGTGGAGCACCAGGTTGCGATGCGCGTGCTGGACCGCGTCGCACACGTCCAGCATGAGCCGAACGCGAGCGGCCACGTCCAGTCCGCGGTCGTCGCAGTAGCGGTCGATGCGGCGCCCGTCCACGAATTCCATGACGACGTAGAGCGTGCCGTCGTCGTCGGTGCCGCCGTCGAGCAGGCCGGCGATGTGGTCGTGCCGCAGCCGGGCCAGGATGCGGCGCTCCTGTCGGAAGCGAAGCGCCAGCTCGTCCGACTCGGCGCCCCGGCGAATGAGCTTGACCGCTACCGTCCGCTCGAAGTCGTCGCCCTCCTGGACGGCGAGGTGCACTTCGCCCATGCCCCCCCGACCCAGAAGTCGCACCAGACGGTAG
>JAHHMJ010000147.1 GCA_018678395.1 Gemmatimonadota bacterium
ATGCCGCGCTGGAGGCCGAGGGCCAGGCCCGCAGAGAGGAGGCGCGGGTACGCCGTCTCCACGCCGGGGGAGCGGTGTCCGACCAGGCCCTCGAACAGGCGGCGACCCATCTCGCGACGATGCGCACGGCCACGGTGCGCGCCGAACAGGCGCTCGCGCTCACCGAGGAGGGGCCGCGCACCGAGACGCTGACCGCCCAGAGGGCCGTCGTCGCGCAGGCCGAGGCCGCCGCCGGCCGAGCCCGTGCCAACCTGGCCCGAACCGTACTCGTCGCACCAGGCAGCGGGCTCGTCACCGTCCGGCACCGCGAACCCGGGGAGGTCCTCTCGCCGGGCCAGCCGGTCGTCACGATCATGGACCCCAGCGACCGCTGGGTCCGCATCTACGTCCGCGAGGATCGGGTCGGGAGGGTGAATCTCGGGCAGGCGGCGACCATCACCGTCGACGCCTTCCCGGATCGCACCTTTACCGGGATCGTCTCGTTCATCGGCAGCGAGGCCGAATTCACACCGCGCAACGTGCAGACGCCCGACGAGCGCACCCAGCTGGTCTATCCAGTGAAGGTTCGCATCACCGGCGACGACGCTCTCGCCCTCAAGCCGGGCCTTCCCGCCGACGTCGTCCTGGACGACGAGGGCGCCGCGTGAACGATCGCTCGGTCCGGCTCGTTGGACTCAGCCGCACCTTCGGCGACGACGTTGCGGTCGATCGACTCGACCTCACGGTGCCCGCCGGTGAGCTGTTCGGTCTCGTGGGCCCGGACGGAGCCGGAAAGACGACCACCCTGCGCATGCTGGCCGGCGTCCTGCGGCCCACGACGGGCGATGCCTTCGTGGCCGGGGTCTCCGTGGCGCACGATCCCGAGGCCGCCAAGCCCCATCTGGCCTACATGGCGCAGCGGTTCGGCCTCTACGAGGAACTCACGGTGGCCGAGAACCTGGCCTTCTACGCCGACATCTTCCGCGTGCCCCGCGGCCAGCGCCCCGCGCGGTTCGAGCGGCTCTACCGCTTCTCGAGACTGGACGAATTCCAGGACCGTCGCGCCGGGGATCTCTCCGGCGGCATGAAGCAGAAACTCGCCCTGTCGTGCGCCCTCGTGCATCAGCCCGCGGTGCTTCTCCTCGACGAGCCGACCTTCGGCGTCGACCCGATCTCACGTCGCGAACTCTGGGCCATCCTCGACGAAATGGTGAACGAGGGGACGACGATCGTGGTGTCGACATCGTACCTGGACGAGGCCGAGCGGTGCCACCGGGTCGGGCTGCTCGACCAAGGCCGGCTGCTGGCCGTCGATACGCCCGACGCCCTCCGAGCATCGCTCCCCGGGACCCTGGTCGAAGTGGTCACCGACGCGCCGCGGCGGCTGCGCGATCGCCTGCGCGCGCACCCGGGGGTCGCGGGCGCCTCGCTGTTCGGCGATACGGTGCATGTGCTCCTGCCCGAGGGTACCCCGTGGGCGGCCGTGGGCGGCGAACTCGACGCCCGTCCTATTCGGCCCTCCCTAGAGGACGTGTTCATCCACCGCGTCTCGGCAGACCCCGTCGCAGACGCGGCCGTGGGGCCGACCCCATGACCGGATCTCCGTCGCCGGCCACCACCGTCGCGAGCGCGGCGGCACCCCACTCCGACGCGCCGCCGGTCCGTGTGCGCGAGCTCACCCGCCGTTTCGGAGACTTCGTGGCGGTCGACGCGGTGAGCTTCAGCGTCGACCGGGGTGAGATCTTCGGCTTCCTGGGCCCCAACGGCGCGGGCAAGACCACCACGATCAAGATGCTCACCGGACTGCTCAGCCCAAGCGCGGGCGAGGGGTGGGTCGCCGGGCTCGACATCCGGCACGAACGACCTGCCATCCGGCAGCGCATCGGCTACATGTCGCAGAAGTTCTCGCTGTATCCCGACCTGACGGTGGGTGAGAACATCGAGCTGTTCGCCGGCCTCTACGGCGTCGCCGGCGATGCCCTCGACATCCGCCGAGCCTGGATCCTGGAGATGGCCGAGCTCGGCGACGACGTCCGCCGGCTCACCGGAGCGCTGCCGCTCGGGTTCAAGCAGCGGCTCGCGCTGGGCACGGCGGTGATCCACGAGCCTCCCATCCTCTTCCTCGACGAACCCACGTCCGGCGTCGATCCCGTGGCCCGTCGTCGCTTCTGGGACCTGATCGACGGGTTCGCCGCGGCCGGACGCACCATCTTCGTCTCGACCCACTACATGGAAGAGGCCGAGTACTGCCACCGATTGGCTCTCATGAACCGGGGCCGGCTGATCGCGCTGGACACGCCGCGCGGCCTCCGGGAAGCCGAGGGCCTTCGCGCCGCGGGTACACCGGGTACACACCCGTCCTCGGGCCTCCCTTCGCTCGAGGATGTCTTCGTGGCCCTCGTCCAGCGTGAGGGCGGAGCGCGCAGCGGATGATCCATCCCACCCGTCTCCGCGCCATGGCCCGCAAGGAGTGGATCCAGCTGCGTCGTGATCCCCGCAGCATGGTCCTGGCGTTCGCGCTGCCGCTTCTGCTGCTCGTGTTCTTCGGCTACGCGATCACCTGGGACGTCGAGAACATCGAGATCGCCCTGGTCGACCACGACCGCACGCCGACGACACGACAGCTGGTCGTAGCGCTCGAAGCAAGCAGGCTCTTCCGCGTCACCCACCGCCCGGACTCCGAACAGGCGGCCGACCGGCTGCTGACCCGCGGCGACGTGAAGGGCGCGCTGGTGATCCCGGCGGGGTTCACGGCCGACCTCCTGGGGCAACGGACCGCGCCGCTCCAACTGCTCGTCGACGGGAGCGACGCGAACACGGCCACGATCGCCCTGAACTACGCGGAGGCGATCGTCGGTCGCTTCGGCCGCAACGTCGTTCTGCGGGGCCGCACCCTCCGGCTTCCGGTCGAGCCCGAGGTCCGTATCTGGTACAACCCGACGCTCGCCTCCCGGAACATGATCGTGCCCGGGTTGATCGCGGTGATCATGTCGATCATCGCCGCCATGCTGACCGCACTCACGATCGCCCGCGAGTGGGAACGCGGAACGATGGAGCAGCTCGCGTCGACGCCGGTGAGCCGGCTGGAAGTCGTGCTCGGCAAGCTGCTTCCCTACCTGCTCATCGGCCTCTTCGACGTGGCGGTCACGGTCGCTGCCGGCATGGTGCTCTTCGACACGCCGCTGAACGGCAGCGTCATCGAACTGGCCGTCCTGACGCTGCTCTTCCTGACCGGGGCACTCGGGCTGGGCATCTTCATCTCGGCCGCCGTGAAGTCCCAGGTGCTCGCGACCCAGATCGCCATGGTGGCGACGTACCTCCCCGCCGTCCTCCTCTCGGGCTTCCTCTTCGACATCGCGTCGATGCCGCCGTTCCTGCAGGGCGTGACGTACCTGATCCCGGCCCGGTACTTCGTCACCGTCACCCGCGGGATCTTTCTCAAGGGGGTCGGCCTCGAGGTGCTGTGGCCTCAGGCGCTCTTCATGGCCGTGTTCGCCGTGGTGGGTCTGGGACTCGCGACGCGCGTCTTCCGGAAGGAGTTGAGCGCATGAGCGGCCCTCGGAGCGGCTCGACGGTGGGGCGCGTGCGTGCACTCGTGCGCAAGGAGATGCGGCAGCTCTTCCGCGACCCGAAGACGAAACGGATCATCTTCGTCTCGCCGATCATCCAGCTGCTGCTCTTCGGGTACGCCGTGAACACCGACGTGCGCCAGGTGCCGACGCAGGTCGTCGACCACGATCGCACCGCCGTCTCGCGCAGCCTGGTCGAAGCGATGACCGCGTCGGACTATTTCCGCGTCGTCGGGACCTCCGACGACCCCGGCACGATCGGCGAGGCGCTGGACCGGGGCGACGCCGTGGTCGGCCTGCGGATTCCGCCGGGCTTCGCCGCCGATGTCGCCGGAGGCCGGACCGGCCGCGTCCAGATCCTCGTGGACGGCAGCAACTCCAACACGGCGACCGTGGCGCAGGGCTACGCCCAGCGGATCGTGAATCGGTTCGCACAGCGCACGGCCGAGGACCGGAGACTGCTCCCCACCGGCGGCATCGAACTGCGCGCCAGGGCCTGGTTCAATCCCTCGCTCGAGAGCCGCGTCTACAACGTGCCGGCCGTATGCGGCGTCATCGTCCTGCTGATGTCACTGCTGCTGACGGCGATGGGGGTCGTCCGGGAGCGGGAGATGGGGACGCTGGACCAGCTGCTGGTGTCGCCGCTCGCGCCCCGCGAGTTGATGCTCGGCAAGACGCTCCCGGTAGCGGCGATCGCCCTGGTCCAGCTCGGGATCGTGATCGCGGTCGCGCTGCTCTGGTTCGGCATCCCGCTGCGCGGATCCGTGCTGCTTCTGCTGGCCGCGTCGGCCCTCTTCATCCTGGCGGGACTCTCGGTGGGGCTGCTCATCTCGACGGTGAGCCGGACGCAGCAGGAGGCCTTCCTGACCATGTTCCTGTTCATCCTGCCGGCCATCATTCTCTCGGGCTTCCTGTACCCCATCGAGACGATGCCCGAGATCTTCCAGACGCTGACGCTGGCGAACCCACTGCGGCACTACCTCGAGGTGGTCCGTGGGGTCTTTCTGAAGGGAGCCGGCAGCACGGATCTGCTCGTTCAGCTGGGGGTGCTCGGCAGCATGGCCGTCGGAGGACTGCTCACCGCCTCGTGGCGGTTCCGGCGCATGCTCGGCTGAGGCGTCGATCCCGGGACGGAGCCGACGCCTCCCGCCGCGCGCGGGCCGATAGGACTCGCGGAGCGAAGGCCGTTTGCCCGCGACCTCTGGAGAGCCGCACATTCGTGCGCTCAACCCCGCGGCTTCGGCTCCGGGTCCGCGACCGATCCCCCGATCCGCCCCGTACCATCGATGCCCACGCCGGACCTCTCGCGGCTCCGCGCCGCCGCCTTCGTTCTCGCGATCGTCCCACTCGCGTCCTGCCGGGTCGGCGACGCGCGGGTACCCGACGCGCCCGAGGATGCGCAGACACCCGCAGCGATGTCCGGTCCTCCCAGCGGCACGGGCAGCTACGACGACCTGCTCGCCCTCCACGCGGAGTTCCGAGGGTTGGAGCGGTTCGAGACCGTGGACGGGGTCACGGACTACGGGGACGCGGCCGTCGATCGCGCGCGGGGGCGCATCACCGACTTCCAGTCCCGACTCCAGGACATGGCCGTCGCGTCGTGGCCGCTCTCGAGGCAGGTCGACTATCTGGTAGTCCGCAGCATGGTCGATCAGGCGCACTTCGAGCTCGAGGTGTTCCGCCCCTGGGAGCGCGACCCCGGGTTCTACGTGGACCCGCTGCTGCGCACCGCCTTCGTGGAGCTGCCGGCAGAGGGCGCGGACCGGGAGCGCCTGGAGGCGCGGCTGGCTCGCGTCACCCCCACCCTCGCGGCGGCCCGGGCCACCCTCGACGCCGCCGCGGCGGACTACGCGGACCTCGCCATCTACAACCTCGAGAATGGTGACGGCGTCGGCCACGGCCACCCCTACCGAGCCGAGCCCCCCGCAGGTGTGATCGGGTGGTACGACGATCTGCTCGGACGAGCGCGTACCGAGCAACCCGATCTGATCCCGGCCATCTCCGAGGCTCGCGACGCCATCGTGGACTTCCGCGACTGGCTGGTGGAGCAGCGCCCGACGATGACGGCCCCTGCCGGCGTCGGGCGGGAGGCCTTCGACTGGTATCTGCGTCAGGTGAAGCTGATGCCGTACTCGGTCGACGAACTGCTCGTGATGGGCGAAGGCGCCTACGAGCGGCTCACCGCGCGGCTCGTGCTCGAGCGGCATCGCAACCGCGCCCTCCCCGAGCTCGAACTCCCTGCCGACGCAGCGGAGTACCAG
>JAHHMJ010000086.1 GCA_018678395.1 Gemmatimonadota bacterium
TGGTTGAGCACGTCCGCCAGGTCGAAGGCGGTGATGAGTCCCAGGAAGAAGTCCAGAGACAGGTCGAGCCCCGCGGCCTCACCGCTGGACTGGTCGATGCCGTCGTCGGTACCGAAGAGGACGACGCGGAAGCCGTGGAATCCGGCGTTCTCGAGCGCCAGCCGGTACTGGGACTCGTACATGCCGAAGCGGCAGGTGCCGCACGAGCCGGCGGTGAGGAAGACGTACGTGTCGACGATCGCTTCCTTCGACATCCCCTCCGCTTCGCGGTCCTGCAGGAACTTCACGAGGTTGCCCACCGTGAAGTACGTGGGATTGCACAGGCCGTTGTTGCCGAACTCTCGACCTGCGGTGTAGGACTCCATCGTCACGTTGGGCAGCGCCTGGCAACGGCAGCCCATCGCCTGGATGGCAGCCTCGACCAGTTTGTCGTGCCGAGGCGAGAGCCCCCCGATCAGAATGGTGGTGGACTCCCGTTGCGACGCGGTGAAGGGCCGTTCGGCCGGTCGGTGGAAGTGGACGACCGGGAGCGCGGCGCCTCTGCGCGCCGCGGAGCGCCGTCGACGACCCTCGGCGGGGTCTCGAGCACGTTCGCGATCGCTCGTACCAGGCATGAGTGCGCCTCCGGTTGGCCCCTCGCTACAGACTGCATACCTCGACGCCGGGCGTCGCACGTATCTCCAGTCTAGGGTCCGGCTCGGCCGCCCGGGATACGCAGTGCTACGTAGGCATAGGGGCTCAATGCGTAGTTAGCCGCAACATGGCGGCTCGGCTGTCGGGGCGAAAGAAAT
Organism: Gemmatimonadota bacterium; assembly: GCA_018678395.1. Taxonomy (GTDB): domain Bacteria; phylum Gemmatimonadota; class Gemmatimonadetes; order Longimicrobiales; family Gaopeijiaceae; genus Gaopeijia. The sequence goes on from JAHHMJ010000086.1 coordinate 792, forward strand.
CTCTGGAGCCCGCGATGCGAAGGGTGACCGGATCGACGCCCTCAGGTGGTGAGATGACAGGCACTGAGGTGGTCCGGGGCCACCTGCTTCAGCTCCGGGACCTCGCGTGCGCAGACGGCCTCTGCCAGGGGGCAACGGGTGCGAAAGACGCAGCCCGAGGGCGGATCGATCGGGCTGGGGATGTCGCCGATCAGCATCGTCCGCTTGCCGCTCTTGCCGGGGTCGGGTTCGGGCACGGCCGACAGGAGGGCCCGGGTGTACGGGTGGTTGGGACTCCGGTACAGCGCGTCGACCGGCGCGATCTCCATGATCCTGCCCAGATACATCACCGCGACCCGGTCGCAGATGTGCTCGACCACCGCGAGGTCGTGGGCGATGAAGAGCATGGTGAGGTCGAGGTCGTCCTTCAGATCGCTCAGCAGATTGATGACCTGCGCCTGCACCGAGACGTCGAGCGCCGAGACCGGCTCGTCGGCCACGAGGAAGTCGGGGTCGACGGCGAGTGCGCGGGCGATTCCCACGCGCTGGCGTTGTCCGCCCGAGAACTCGTGCGGGAAGCGGTCGAGTTGGCTGGCCGACAGTCCCACCTTCTCCATGAGCTCGACCGCGCGATCCGCGCGACTCGCAGGGGTGCCGATGCGATGCAGGGCCAGCGCGTGGCCGATCACGGAGCGCACGCGCTCGCGCGGGTTCAGGCTCGCGTACGGGTCCTGGAAGACGATCTGCATGCGCTTGCGGAACCGCCGCATCTCGCCGCGAGAGAGCGCGAAGATGTCCGTGCCGTCGAAGACGACGCGGCCCGCGGTCGCCTCTTCGAGGCGCAGGATCAGGCGGCCCACGGTGGTCTTGCCCGACCCGCTCTCACCCACCAGCCCCACCACCTCGCCGCGGTGCACGTCGAGGGACACGTCGTTCACGGCCTGGACGTGGTTGACCACGCGGTTCAGGGCCCCGCCGCGCACGGCGAAGTGCTTCACCAGGCCCTCGACCTGGACCAGGGGTGGATCCGTCACGGTCCGACTCCCGCCGTGAGGTCCAGCTCCTGCCAGCGCATGCAGCGCACCCTGTGGCCCTCGTGTACGGTCTCCAGCACCGGCGCCGACGCCGTGCACGCCGGTCGCGCGTGCACACACCGCGGTGCGAACCGACACCCCTCGGGACGATTCGAGATCGACGGGACGTTGCCCGGGATCGTCGTGAGGCGCTGCCCCCGGCTCGCTCCACCGAGACGCGGAATAGATGCGATGAGCCCGGCGGTATACGGCATCTTGGGTCGATGGAAGATCTCGTCGACGGGGCCGGTCTCGACGACCTGGCCCGCGTACATCACCACGACCCGCCTCGCGATCTGCGCCACGACGCCCAGGTCGTGGGTGATGAAGACGATGGCCATGCCCATCCGATCCTGAAGCTCGTCCATCAGGTCGAGGATCTGTGCCTGGATCGTCACGTCGAGCGCCGTCGTCGGCTCGTCGGCGATGAGCAGGCTCGGCTCACAGGCGAGGGCCATGGCGATCATGGCGCGCTGCCGCATGCCCCCCGACATCTCGTGGGGATAGCTGTCCACGCGCTTCGCGGGCTCGGGAATCCCGACCGTCTCGAGGAGCTCGATCGCGCGATCGCGGGCGTCGGTCGAAGACAACGCCTCGTGCTCGACGAGCACTTCGGCGATCTGCGCGCCGACGGTGTGGACCGGGTTGAGACTGGTCATCGGCTCCTGGAAGATCATTCCGATCTCCCTGCCGCGGACACCGCGCATCTCGGCGTCGTTCAGCCCGGTGAGTTCGCGCGACCCCAGGCGAATGGAGCCCCGCGTGACGCGCCCGACCCGCCGGGGCAGCAGTCCCATGATGGACAGGGCGGTCACCGACTTGCCCGATCCGCTCTCGCCCACGATCGCCAGGGTCTCGCCCGCTGCGACGGAGAATCCGACCCCGTCGACGGCCACCACCGTGCGGCCTCCGAGATCGAAGCTGGTCTCCAGGTCCCGGACCTCGAGCAGGGTAGGGGGGCTCACGCGCCGACTCCCGCGCGCGCCGGACGAACGAAGCGGCCCGTGCCGGGCGTCGCCGCCACGTCCGCGCCGTCGAAGACGGGCCGGCCGGCCAGGAAGGTGGTGGCCACCCGCGCTCGGTAGCGCTGTCCGTAGGAGAGCCGGGCGACGTGCCGTGCCGCGGTGCGCAGATTCTGCTCGGTCGGTGTGGTGGACGCGTCGAGGTCGACCAGGGCGAGGTCGGCGCGCGCGCCCTCGACCAGGGCCCCGCGGTCGGGGAGTCCGAAGCGTCGCGCGGCAGCGGCGGCCGTCCGCTGCGCCACCTGATCGAGCGACAGCCGGCCGTCCGCCACGCCGTCGAGCAGAGTCGGCAGCAGCAGCTCCGTGCCCGGATGTCCGGGCGGCGCGTTCAGGAAGTCGCCTTCGTGGGCGGCCTTCTCGGCGGGCGCGAAGCTGGTGTGATCGGTCGTGACGTGGGCGAGCGTCCCGTCGGCCACGGCCTCCCACAGCGCGTCGCGGTCCGCCGCCGCGCGGATCGGCGGGTTCACCTTCCCCCAGACACCCACGCGGGCCACGTCGTCGATCGTGTGCCGCAGGTACTGGGGGCAGGTCTCGGCGGTGAAGTCCGAGCTGCCGGCGAACCGCCGCAGGACGTTGAGCGTCGCGATCGAGGTCACGTGCGCAATGTGGAGCTGCGCCCTGGCCTCCATGTTCAAGGTGAGCAACTGGGCCACGGCCAGCGACTCGGCGAGGGCGGGTCGGGCGACCTCGTGCGTGGTGGCCAGCGCCGGATCGAGGCGGGCCGCCCGGGAGGCGCTTCGAGCCAGGACTTCGGGGTGCTCCGCGTGGACGACGACCGGCAACCCGACTTCGGCCGCCAATTTCAGCGCCTGCAGCTGGTCGGTGAGGTGGGGCCAGGCCAGCCCCTCGAACTCGTGCTCCCGCCCCACCGGCGCCGGGATGGTGAAGATCTTGAGCGCGACCACGCCGGCGTCGGCGAGCGCCTCGAAGGCCGGCCGGGTCAGCTCGGCGGGCGCGGCGTACAACGCGAAGTCGACGCGTGCGTGCGCGGCGAAGTGGGCCCGCCGTATCGCGACCCGCTCGGGCGAGTTGCAGCACGGGTCGGTGATCGGCATCTCGAAGACCGTCGTGATGCCGCCGGCCGCGCAGGCGATCGTCTCGGATTCCACCGTCCCGCGCTCCGGGTAGGCGGGCGAGCGGATGTGGCAGTGGATGTCGATCGCCCCCGGAAGCACGTGGAGGCCGGTGGCGTCCCAGGTCTCGGGGGCCTCGAGAT
>JAHHMJ010000283.1 GCA_018678395.1 Gemmatimonadota bacterium
GTGGTACCACTGGATGTCCGACTCCAGGATCTCGCCCGTGCGCGGATCGTGCACGTGCGGACCCGATGCATTCTGCACGTCCGAGGCGAGATATCGGATCACGCTGTAGCGCGCGTCCTCCGGGCTCCACTCCGGGTCTTCTTCCGGCGAGGGCGGATCCATCGCGATGATCGCATTCGAGAAACCCGCCTCCTCGAAGGCGACCTGCCAGTCCTCCACGCCCTGCTTGAGATAGGGCCGCCACTTCTCCGGCGTGGCCGGATCGATGTAGTAGATGATCGGCTTGACCGGATCCACCAGTTCACCGCGGGCGAACGCCGCGGGGTCGCTCGGCTCGAGGCGCCACCGGGTGACGAAGCACCGTTGCGTCGCCCGCTGCGTGTCCATTCCATAGTCGGTCTGGGTGACGCTGAAGAAGCCGACGCGCGGGTCGCAGAGGCGCGGCTCCATCGGGTCGGACGGGAGCTCCAGCATCGAGTGGTGCATCTCCATCGACACCGTGTTCGACGCCGCGTTGGACGGGGCCTGCGTGGCCTCGTACGTGAGTACACGACGGACCTCGACGTTGGTCGGGAACGAGCGCGCCCAATCCACGAAAGTGCGATCCCCGTCCACCCGGCGAACGCCGTACTGGGTGCGGCGGAAGGACTGGAGCCCCAGGAGCGGCACGTCCGTGGTGAACAGCGGCGTCACCTCGATCACCGCGGCCGACGAATCGGGCGACAGCGCCTCGATGTCGAACGCCATGATCACCGGCTCGAAATTCGAGTTGCGGACGGCCTCGGCCACGGGGAGCGTCGTGTCGGCGACGTTCTCGTGGCCGACGAGACGCAACAGGACCCGGTCTCCGCGGTGCTGCCACCGCACGATGGACGTGTTCGTCTTGGACCCGCCGTACCCGGCGCCGTCGGGCGTGCGCGCCACGCGCGAGAGCAGGAGGAATTCCTCGCCCATCCGGTCCATCGGGATCTCGTAGAAGAGATCGTCACCGATGCGGTGGACGTCGAAGAGACCGGTGTCGGTCTCGGCCTCGGCCGTGATCACCTCGGCGTAGGGCTTCGGTCCGTCGTCGCTGCCGCCGTTGCCTCCGCGGGCTGCCTGGGGAGCGGGAGCCGGGGCCGGTGCGGCCTGTCCGGAAGAGCAGGCTCCGAGCAGCACGGTCGTGGCCAGCAGGAGCAGGAAAGGGGTCCGTCGCATGATGGTGCGGTCTCCGAAAGTGCGTGGAAGGACCCCCGAAGATTCCGGCGGCGGGTCGCGGGGGCAAGACGTTGGGGGCGGCCGCTCGGCTTCGGAGGATGACAGCCGAGCCGGGAGCCGGTAGCCTAGGGGTTCGTGGCGCGGGGCCGGGTGGTGCCGGTGCCTGCGCCGATGGAGGGGTGGCAGAGCGGTTCAATGCACCGGTCTTGAAAACCGGCGTCCGAAAGGACTCGTGGGTTCGAATCCCACCCCCTCCGCTCGGGACCTGCCCGCGCTGCCACGAGCGCCCCGCTCGGTGGCGGGAAAGGTGCAGGGACAGGCACGTGCGGAAGACTCCCCTTGGACATCTGGGGCTTCTCCCCACGGCGCGTCCGCCCGCTCGGGTGAACCCTAAGGCGAAGCCGTTCCTGCCGCAGGAGGTTCGTCCGTGGTCACCGTTCCCGTCCATGAGGCATCGTTGGGTCCGACGTTCCGCTGGGGGTGGATGACCATCGGGATCGTGGTCGGTTCACTGCTCATCGCCACCTTCGTGGGCGTGGTCTGGAATGAGCAGCCACGACCGGCGATCGCTCTCCTGGTCGGAGGGCTCACTTTCGTGCTCGCGGGGATCTTCGTGGGCTTCAACTCCCCGGGGAAGACGGTGGTCGAACCCGGGATCGCCGGAGCGGTGATCGGGCTCGCGGCGGCGACCATCCTGGCGGCCCTGGGCACGTTCCCGGTGACGGTCGGGACCTTCTTTCAGTGGATCCTGGCGGGGGGCGTCCTCGCGGCACTCGGCGGTTGGGTCGGAGAACTCATGCAGGGTACCATTGCCGGCGGCGAGGCCCGCGGACGGATCCAGTGGCCATGGGTGGTGGTCGGCGTGGTACTCGGATTCGTGTTCAACATCTACTTCGTCTTCGTCGGGCGGGCGCTGTTCGACCTCGGGGCGCTGGGCCTCCTCGGGTCGTTCGCACTGTCGTTCCTGATCACCGGATTCTTCGTCGGCTTCTTCTCGCCGGGTGTCACCCTCGCCGAACCCGCGGTCGCCGGCCTGCTTCTGGTGATCATCGACTCCGGAGTGACGACCTTCGGCTTCGGGGCCCCCATGCCGATGGGGACCGTCCTGCTCGGGCTCGTGGGTGCGTTCTTCCTCGCGCTGCTCGGAGGTTGGCTCGGTGAGCTGGTGCAGGAGGACGCCGCCCGGGCCTGAGCACGCGTAGGCGCTCCCGACCCGGACCGTCGCCGGTTGCCTTCGCGGCCCCGCGAGTGAAGTCTTGCTCCTCTCCCACAGGGCAAGGAGCTCGGCATGCGGCGGTCGTTTCGGAAGTTCTCGCTCGGTTTCGGAGCGCTGGCCGCGGTTCTGGCGATCGTCGCACCCGCGACTGGACAGATGCACGGCGACGCGGACGTGCACCGCACCCTCGACGCCTTCCACCAGGCCGCATCCGACGCAGACTTCGATGCCTACATGGGGCTCTTCGCCGACGACGCCGTCTTTCTCGGGACCGACGCGACCGAGCGGTGGAGCCGTGACGAGTTCGCGGAGTACGTCGCCGCGGCCTTCGGTCGGGGCCGCGGGTGGACCTATCGACCCGTCGCGCGGTGGGTGCGTGTGTCGGGCGACGGCGCCACGGCGTGGTTCGACGAACGCCTCGAGAACGACAGCTACGGGGACACCCGTGGCTCCGGTGTTCTGGTCCGAACCGCGGACGGCTGGAAGGTCGCCCAGTACAACCTGACCATTCCGATCCCGAATGCACTGGCGCGCGAAGTCGTGGCGCGCATCCGGGAGGGTGGGGGCGGATGAGACCTCCACTCAACGATCCGGCCCCCTCGGGGGTCTTTACCAATCTGAGGGCGATGCTTCGACGAGGGCCCTCGATCGTGCGTCCACCTTTCTTCACGAGGGATACCGTGAGGCCGCTTTCCGTACTCTTCGGCCTGTCTCTCCTGCTCCCCTCCGTGGGACAGGCGCAGCAGGCCACCCGGACCCAGCCCATCGAGGGCATACGGGACAACACCACCACATTCCACGCTCTCACCGGAGCGCGCGTGGTCACCGGCCCCGGTCAGGTGATCGACGGCGCCACCATCGTGCTGCGCGACGGGATCATCCAGGCGGTCGGCTCGAACGTCGACGCCCCGGCCGGGGCGCGAGTCTGGGATCTGTCCGGTCACACCGTCTATCCCGGCTTCATCGACGCCCATGCCGATCTCGACATGGACGACGTGCCCGAGGGCGGCGACGTGGGTCCGACCCACTGGAATCCGCAGGTCCGGGCGTGGTTCAGCACGACGATGAACCTGACCGACGACGCCGATCGCCGGGCGGCCCTCCGCTCGCAGGGCTTCGGAACGGCGCTGGTCGTTCCCAAGCAGGGCATCTTCCGGGGTCAGGCCTCGGTGGTCGACCTGGGCGAGGGCAACGTACGGGATCGCGTCCTCCGGCCCGATCTGGTCCAGTCGGTCGGCTTCCAGCGCAGCTTCGAGCTCGGGGGGTCGTATCCCAACTCCCCCATGGGCACGATCTCGCTCATGGAGCAGACGTTGACGGACACGGACTGGTACATGCGTGCGTGGGACGCGTACGAGTCGAGCGGCCGGGCCTTCCTGCCGCCCGAGACCAGCGCGGCGCTTGGCGCGCTCGAGGCGGCGGCCCAGGGAGAGCAGCCCGTGCTGTTCGAGGCGCGCTCCGAGGAGGAGTACCTGCGTGCCTACCGGATCGCCAACGAGTACGGCGTCACGCCCTGGTTCCGCGGCAGTGGGTTCGAGTACCGGATGCTGGACGTGCTGCGCGGCCGCACCGAGCCGCTGGTCGTCCCGATCGGCTTCCCGGACGCGCCCGACGTGGGTGATCCCGAGGCCGCGCTGAACGCGTCGCTGCAGGACTTGAGACACTGGTACCTCGCGCCGACCAATCCGGCGCAGCTCGCCGATGCGGGGGTCGCCTTCGCCATCACGACCGACGGGGTCGCGTCCCTGAACGAGTTCCTTCCGAATGTGCGCACTGCCGTCGCCCGGGGCCTCTCGCCCGCGGATGCGCTCGCGGCGCTCACCACGACGCCGGCCGGGTGGCTCGGTATCGACCGCACCCACGGCACGATCGCCGAGGGCAAGGTCGCCAACCTGGTCGTGTCCGAGGGCGACCTCTTCACCGAGGAGGCGACGGTCCGGAACGTCTGGGTCGAGGGCATGCCGTACGAGGTCTCGCGCGCTGCCCAGATCGATCCGCGCGGAACGTGGAGCATCGCCTCGTCCGACGAATGGGGCTTCGATGCCACGCTGAGCCTCGAGGGCAGCCTGAACCGCCTCCGCGGCTCGATCGACGTCGAAGGGCAGAGCATCGCCCTCCAGAGCGCGTCCGTGGTGGCCGAGACCGGCCGGCTCGAGGCACGCTTCGATGGAGAGGGCCTCGGCTACGAGGGCGTCGTGCTCCTCGCCGGATCGGTCGACGACGACAGCTTCTACGGCTGGAGCTCACTGCCGAACGGCGCGGATCCGACCTTCACCGGTCAGCGGACGGAGGCCTTCGAGGGCGATGCCCGCGGCGTCGTCGCGATGGACGTGCCGGAGCTCGAGCTGCCGTTCATCCGTCCCATGATGGAGTTCGGCGTCTCGTCGATTCCCCAGCAGCCCGCGGCGGTCGTCGTGCGGAACGCGACGGTCTGGACGCAGGGTGAGGGCGGCATGATGGAGAACGCCGACCTCCTCGTGGAGGCGGGCCGGGTCGTGGCCGTGGGCCAGGACCTCGATGCTCCCTCGGGCGCGGTCGAGATCGACGGGACGGGCAAGCACGTCACGCCCGGCCTGATCGATCCGCACATCCACTCGGGCACCACCGGCACCAACGAGTCGGGCTTCGCGATCGTGCCCGAGGTCCAGATGGGCGACGTCGTCACCCACAACAACATCTGGATGTACCGCCAGCTGGCGGGGGGACTCACGTCGGCGCACATCAAGCACGGATCCGCCAACCCGATCGGCGGAGAAAACGTGATCGTGAAGATGCGCTGGGGGGCGCTGCCGGACGAGATCCGGTACGACGGTCCCACGACCCGCACGGTGAAGTTCGCACTCGGCGAGAATCCGAAGCGGCGCGAGAACCGGTACCCCGACACCCGCATGGGGACCATGGAGATCATCCGCGACCACTTCAAGGCGGCGCGGGACTACGAGGCCGATTGGGCCGCGTGGGAGGAGTCGGGTGCGGGCGTTCCGCCGCGGCGCGATCAGCGCATGGAGGCCATCCTCGACATCCTGAACCAGGAACTCCTGGTGTCGTCGCACGGATACCGTCAGGACGAGTTCCTGGCCCTGATCCGGCTCGCGGAGGAGTTCGACTTCCGGATCCAGACCCTGCAGCACGGCGTCGAGGCCTACAAGATCGCGCCGGAGCTGGCCGCGTCCGGTGTGGGCGCCGTCGTGTGGAGCGACTGGTCGTCGTTCAAGCTCGAGGCGTACGACGCCACGATCTACAACGCGCGGATCCTGATGGAGGCCGGCGTGATGACGTCGCTCCACTCCGACAACAGCCAGATCGCGAGCCGCATGAACTGGGAGGCCGGGAAGCTGCTGCGCACCGGCCTGACCGAGGAGCAGGCGCTGTCTCTGGTCACGAACCAGTCGGCGGCCATTCTCGCGATCGACGACCGCGTCGGCTCGCTCGAGGCCGGCAAGGACGCCGACTTCGTCATCTGGAACGGCCACCCGCTGTCGCAGTTCACGAAGGCCGAGCAGACGTGGATCGACGGCCGGCAGTACTTCTCGCTCGAGAAGGACGCGCAGCTGCGCGAGCAGATCCAGAACGAGCGGACACAGCTCATCCAGGCCATCCTCCAGTCCGGGGGAGGGAACTGACATGCCCAGCAACGAGAGAGGAACCATGCGACGCATCCTGCGCAGGCTCCATGCGGGCGCCGTTCTCCCCCTGGGAGCGGCTCTGGCCGTCGTCACGGCGGTGCCCGCCGAGGCCCAGGTCCGCATGACCGTCCCGCCGCAGTCGCAGCCGATCGCGCTCCAGGGCGCCACGCTGCACACGGTGTCGGGAGGGGTCATCGAGAACGGCACCATCGTGTTCGAGAACGGCGTCATCACCGCCGTCGGCGCCGACGTCGACATCCCGGCGGGTGCCCAGATCGTCGACGCGACGGGCAAGCACATCTATCCGGGCCTCGTCGATGCCTACAGCCAGGTGGGCATCAGTGAGATCGGCGCCGTGGGCGTGTCGAACGACACGAACGAACTCGGGCTGTTCAACCC
>JAHHMJ010000501.1 GCA_018678395.1 Gemmatimonadota bacterium
GGGATCACATTCACGACGGCCAGGACCAGGGGCACCGAGACTAGAGTCGCGCCGATCGAGAGGAGCCCGCTTTCCACCAGGAGCTGTCGAGCGAGCCGGCCCCGCCCTCCACCCATCGCCGTCCGCACGGCCATCTCCGGCGTGCGGTGCGTGGCCCGCGCGAACTGAAGGTTGGCGACACTGGCGCAGGTCAGGAGCAGAACGACACCGACGATCAGAATCAGAATACGGGTGATGTCGTCGGTCTGGGACTGGCTGTATGGATCGACCCCTACGCCCGGCGACAGGACGACCCGAGCCTCGGCGTTGTCGGGGTGCGCGGCCCGCATGCGTTGGGTCCAGAGGTCCGCAGTGCTCTCGGCAGCGATCTCGTCCGCACCGTCGGCCAGCCGGCCGACCATGTTGAGCCAGCTCCATCGCCACGAGCCGAACGGGAGATCGCCGCGGTAGCCGGGGTTCATGACGGCGGGCAAGAACACCTCGGGCCGCAAGCCGACCGTGTGCACCCCGACGAAGCCCTCGGGGGCCACGCCGATCACCTCGTACGGCGCGCCGTCCAACAGCACCGACCGACCCACGAGGTCGGGGTCACCGCCCCACCGGCGCATCCAGAGGCCGTGGCTTACGACCATCACGGGATGCCCACCGATCGTCTGGTCGTCGCCCGGCTGCACGAGGCGCCCGAGGGCCGGCGTCGACCCCAGGAGGTCGAACCAGCTGCCCGTCACGAAGTGGCCGAACACGACGTCCGCCTCCGGCCCTTCACCCACCGAGAACTGAGCGAGCGAGTAGCCCGCGACCTGACGGAAGACCCCGTTCGACTCCTCGGCGACCAGCTGGGCGTTCGGCCAGGAGAAGGTCCCCCAGGCGAGGTCCGCGCTCGGGTCCTCCGTGACCCGCCCGATCTGGACGAGGCGCTCGGCGTCGACGATACCGGGAGGGGCGCGCAGGACCAGCCCGTTCACCAGCGAGAAGATGGCGCCGTTCACCCCGATGCCCAGCGCCAGGGTCAGCATGGCGCCCGCCGCGAAGGCCGGGGCCCTCCCCATCATGCGCAGCGCGAGACGCAGGTCGTCGAGCAGCCCCCGCGGACTCCAGGCCTCGCTGCGCAACCAGACGGCGTGGGGCAGGGCGCCGGCCGCGAACCGCAGGGGATCCGGGAGCTCCGGCCCCGAGTCGGCGTCCCCAGTAGGCGCATGGTCCAGCGCGTGGAGTTCCGCCGACCATTCTTCGAGCCAGGCCCGACGCTCGGTCCGGGGCACGAGTCCGGCGGCGAACCGAAGGAGCCAGCCCGCGACGGCCCGTTTCATCGTCCGCCCTCCAGCCCACGCCGCAATCCGGCCGCCAGCGACGTCACCCGCTCCACACCCTCGGCGAGCTTGGCCTCACCCTCGGCGGTCAACTCGTAGTACCGGCGGCGGGGTCGGCCCTCGGCCTCCGCCTTTTCGGGATCTTCCCAGCGGGAGCGCACGAGATCGGCCTTCGCGAGGCGGCCCAGCGTGGGATAGACCGTGCCGGACTTGAGACCGGTGTGGCCCACGATGTCGAGACCGTAGGCTACGTCGTCCCGGATCGCAGCGAGGATTTGAAGCGTGGTGGGTCCCAGGGAGCGGGGCATGGCGGAATTCAGAGACGGAGTTTTAGTAGAAGTGCATGCTATATTGCACTTCTAGGTATACGATGTCAAATCGGCTCCCGCACGTGCGCCAGAGGCCGCTCAGGCGACGTCGTCGTGGATCACCTTGCCCCCGACGTCGGTGAGCCGGAAACTGCGGCCGCTGTAGCCGTATGTATCAACTGTGTAACAGCCGGTGCCTTCTGTATCTTCTTTGCATATCGTCGCCACCCTGATGGTTTTCTCGCGGGCGCTCAGTTGCGCCGATGCCGCACCTCACTGGAGACAGCCCATTGAAGCGCTTCATGACCACCCTGCCGGTTCTCCTGCTCACGATTGGCTGCGGGGGATCGGAAGGTCGCACCGTCATCCAGAACCGTGGCTCGGATACGCTCGTCAACGTGGCTCAGGCGTGGGCCGAGCGGTACGGTCAGATCAACCCGAACGTGGCGGTGGCCGTGAGCGGTGGCGGCTCGGGCACCGGCATCTCGGCGATGATCAACGGCACGATCGATATCGCGAACGCTAGCCGCGCGATGCGCGACAGTGAGATCGAGGCTGCACGGGCCGGAGGCAACGACCCGATCGAGCATATCGTCGGCTTCGACGCCCTCGCGATCTTCCTGCACCCGGACAATCCCATCTCATCGATCTCGATCGCCCAGCTGGCCGACATCTATGGCGAAAACGGTATGGCTGAGGTGTGGAGCGACCTGGGCGTGAGCGTTCCCGGTTGCGGTAGTGACGAGATCGTCCGTGTGAGCCGCCAGAACAACTCCGGCACCTACGCCTACTTCCAGGAGGCGGTGCTGGGCGAGTCCGAGTTCAAGCTCGGATCGCGCGACATGAACGGGTCCTCCGAGGTGGTCGAACTCGTTGAGAATACGCCGTGTGCCATCGGGTATAGCGGCCTGGCCTACGCCTCCGAGCACGTGAAGATGCCGTGCGTAGGACCCGAGGATGCCTGCGTCGCTCCGTCGGTCCCGGCGGCGATCGACGGGAGCTACCCCATCGCGCGACCGCTCTTCATGTACACGGCTGGTGCGCCCGAGGGTGTGGTGGGCGAGTACATGAACTGGATTCTGAGCGACGAGGGTCAGTGCATCATCCAGGACATGGGCTACGCTCCTGCTACCCCGGTAACATGCGGCTGATTGGGAAGGACCGATGACGTCCCACTACGAAGAGCGGATGGACGCGGATCTCGAGCAGATCCGCGCCAAGGTCCGCAAGGCCTCGGACCTGGTCGAGCGCCAGGTTCACAATGCGGTGCAGTCACTTCTGACGATCGACCGTGATCTCGCGGGTCAGGTCGTCCTGGGCGACCGGCAGGTGAACCGCCGCATCCGCGAGATCGACCACCTCGTCCACGCGTTCATCGTGCGGCACGCGCCGTCCGCTCGGCCTCTGCGCTACGCCTCCGCCGTGCTGCGGCTGGACGTGGCTCTCGAGCGCGTCGGCGACTACGCCGGTTCGATGGGCCGAGAGGTGGCGCGGCTCTCGGCACCGGCGCCGGGCGCAGTAGGCCGCGACATCGAACTCGTCGCCCAGCAGGCTCGGCTCATGTTGTCGCACGCCCTGGAGGCCTTCCACGACGGCGAGGCGGAGTCGGCGAAGGGCGTCTACGGTCTGACCGCCCAGGTGGACCTGATGCTGGAGAGAGCTCTCACCGACGTGCAGCGAGCCGCGGAGAAGGGGAAGGGGACCCTGCGCGACGTGTTCGGGTTGCTCCGCATCCTCTACCTGCTCAAGCGGGTGGCCGAACAGGCTGAAAACGTCTCGGAGCTGACGGTCTTCGCGATCACCGGCGAGGAGAAGCCGGCCAAGGTGTTTCGGGTCCTCTTCGTCGACGAGAGCAACGACCGCGCGAGTCAGATCGCGGAAGCCTACGCTCGCAAGGCGTATCCCGAGAGTGGTCGGTATTCGAGTGCGGGGCGGACTCCGGCCGAAACGTTGAGCCACGACCTGATCCAATTCATGGACGGCCGCGGCGTCGACGTGCGCACGGCCAGGCCGACGGCGTTGACTCCGACCGGTGAGACGCCGGAGCACTACCACATCATCGTCGTTCTCTCGCCGGAGGCCCGGGACCGGCTCGGCGAGGTGCCGTACCGGAGCACCGTGGTCGAGTGGAAGATCGAGTCGGACCCGCAGGATCTCGACGCTCTCTACAAAGAGGTCGCGATCCATGTCCAGGATCTCATGACGACCTTGGCTGGCCCAGATGCCCGCTGACGCATCGTCGATGCGCCGCTCCGTGGGGGACCTCGACCGCCGCGGGAGGGCATGGTACGTCGACAAGGCAGTCGCCGGCCTGGTGTTCATCGGCGGGATCTCGGCCATCGTCTTCATCATCGGGATCTTCGTATTCATCACCCGCGAGGGTTGGACCTTCGTCTTCGGGACCCTCGACTTCGGTGAGTTCTTCACCTCGATCGAGTGGCGGCCGACGTCGGAGAACGACCCGACGTACGGCGCGCTCGCCCTCATCGCCGGAACAGCCTCCGTGACCGGCCTCGCGATGCTGGTGGCGGTTCCGTTCTCGTTGGGCGCTGCCATCTTCATCGCCGAGTTCGCCACGGGCCGCACCCGCGAGGCGCTGAAGGTTCTCGTCGAGCTTCTGGCCGCCATTCCCTCGGTCGTGTGGGGCTTCATCGGCCTGGCGATCATGAACCCCCTGATCATCGACCTCTTCGATGTCCCGATCGGGCTCGGCGTGCTGAACTCGGGCATCATCCTGGGCCTGATGGCGGCGCCGATCATGACGACGATCGCGGAGGACGCGCTCAAGGCGGTGCCGGATGGCTACCGTGAGGCCGCCGAGGCGATGGGGGCGACCAAGTGGCAGGTGATCCGCCAGGTGGTGCTTCCCGCCGGCAAGAACGGCTTGATGGCTGCCGTGCTGCTCGGTGTGGGTCGCGGCTTCGGGGAGACGATGGCCGTGCTGATGGCCAGTGGGCATTCGATCAACCTCCCCACGAGCCCGTTCGACTCCGTCCGGGCGCTCACCGCGACGATCGCGGCCGAGCTCGGTGACGCGCCGCGTGGCATGGAGCACTACCAGGCGCTCTTCACGCTTGGGATCTTCCTGTTCATCGTGACATTCTGCATCAACCTCGCGGCCGATATCGCGGTGCGCGGGGTGAGGAAGGGATAGCCGGTGTTCGCAGCCAGCGCGCTCAACGAACGAAACCGTCGGGTCGAGGGCATCTACAAGGCTCTCTTCGGGCTGATGACCGTCCTTCTGGTCGTGCCGGTGCTGATCATTCTCGGCGTACTGATCGCCAAGGGTGGGCCCGCCGTTTCGTTCGAGTTCCTCTTCACGCCCCCTACGGATCAGGGGCGCCAGGGTGGCATATTGATGCCGCTCATCGGCACGATCTGGCTCGTGGTCGTTGCGCTCATCGCGTCGGTGCCGATCGGAGTCGCCGCGGCGATCTACCTCTCGGAGTACGCCCCCGAGAACTGGCTCACCCGCCTCATCAACCTTGCGATCATCAACCTCGCCGGGGTGCCGTCCATCGTGCACGCGCTCTTCGGCGTCGGCGCGTTCGTCGTCTTCTTCGAGTTCGGCATCAGCATTCTGGCCGCGTCGCTCACGCTGGCGATCATGACGCTGCCCGTGGTGATCGTGGCCACGCGCGAGTCGCTGCAGGCCGTCCCGATGGCCTTCCGTGAAGCGTGCTGGAACATGGGCGCGACCCGTTGGCAGACGATCCGCAAGGTCGTGCTCCCGAACGCGATCAGCGGTATCCTGACCGGGGTGATTCTCGAGGTGTCCCGCTCCGCCGGGGAGACGGCGCCGATCATGTTCACTGGCGCGGTGACGTTCCTCCCCTTCCTCCCGACCGGGGTTCTGGAGCCGACGATGGCGATGTCGCTCCACCTGTTCACGATCTCGAACTCGGTGCCGAACATGCCCGACGAGATCAAGTACGGGACCGCGCTCGTGCTGATCTCGATGGTCTTGATCATGAACGCCGCCTCGATCGCGTTCCGGGTCTACCTCAGAGGCAAGAAGAAGTGGTGACGCCCGACCCGACCGCGGCCCCCTCGGCGACGTCCGACGTGAAGCTCTCCGTGCGGAATCTGACGATCAGCTACGGCGAAGAGGCGATCCTTCGGGACGTGTCCCTCGACGTGCGCGAGCACGAGATCTTCGGAATCATCGGCCCCGCCGGGAGCGGCAAGACCAGCTTCTTGCGTTCGCTCAACCGCATGGACGAGGTGAGCGACACCATGTCGGTCGAGGGCTCGGTTCTCTTCAGCGGAAGAGACATCCACGAGGTGCGCAACGTCTACAATCTGCGTCAGCGGATCGGCGTGGTCTTTCCGCTTCCGGTCGGCCTGCCGCTCACGATCTACGAGAACGTGGCCCTGTCACCGCGCCTCCGCGGGATCCGCGACAAGTCGACGCTCGACGAGACCGTGGAGCGCTGTCTCACACGCGCGGCGTTGTGGGACGAGGTCAAGGACCGCCTGGACGCGCTGGGGAGTCTCCTCTCGGGTGGGCAGCAGCAGCGCCTCACGATCGCACGCGCCCTGTCCCAGGACCCCGAGCTGCTGCTCCTGGACGAGTTCTCGATCGCGGTCGATCCGGTCACGACCATGCGCATCGAAGACGTGCTCCGGGACCTGAAGCAGGAGGTCACGATCATCATGGTGACGAATCTGGTTCAGCAGGCTCGAAGACTCGCAGACCGCACCGCCTTCTTCCTGAACGGGAAACTCGTGGAGGTCGGGGAGACCGAAGAGCTCTTCACGGGTTCGGTGCAGGATCAGAGGACCCGGGACTACGTGGAGGGTCGCTTTGGCTGACGAGTCGGGAGCCATCACCGGCGCGGCCCCGCCGAAGCGTCCGGCCGCGGAACTCGCGATCGACGTCGAGCAGGTGAGCCTCTGGTACGGCACCTTTCAGGCGCTCTTCGAGGTCGACCTCCAGGTGCAGAGTGGCTCGATCACGGCGCTCATCGGTCCGTCCGGCTGTGGGAAGTCCACACTGCTTCGTAGCGTGAACCGGATCAACGAGCGGCTGGGCGACTACGTCCGGACCACGGGCAGCATTCGGGTCATGGGGCACGACGTTCTCGCCGACGGGGTGGACCTGGCGCAGCTGCGCAAGCAGGTCGGGATGGTCTTCCAGCGACCGAATCCGCTACCCCTCTCGATCCGCGAGAACGTCCTCTTCGGCCACCGGCTCCATCGGGCGGATGAGAAGTTCTCGAAGGCGGACGAGAACCAGATCGTCGAAGAGGCGCTCACCGAGGTGCTCCTCTGGGACGAGGTGAAAGACCGGCTCGGCCAGCGTGCCACGGAGCTCTCTCTCGAGGCCCAGCAGAAGCTGTGTATCGCCCGACTGCTACCGGTGAAGCCGAAGGTGATCCTCATGGACGAGCCCACCTCGGCGCTCGATCCGAAGGCTACCGAGACGTTGGAGCACCTGCTCTGGGAGCTCAAGGGCGAGTACACGATCCTGATCGTGACGCACAACATGGCCCAGGCTCGGCGCGCCAGCGAAGAGACCGCCTTCATGCTCCTTGGACGAATGGTGGAGCACCGCAGCACCGAGGACCTCTTCCTCACCCCGCGTGAGCAGGAAACCGCCGACTACATCGAGGGGCGGTACGGCTGATCCGTTTCGGGCACGGCGCTAGGCGCGGGAGAGTAGGCGGCCCCGGTTCCGCTCTGGAACCGCGCGGTCGCCCCGACCACCCCGCGCTCGCTCACCCCCCCGGCACGGCCTCGTATCCGAAGTCCGCGAGCACGTAGGGGTCGAACCCACCTCCCAGATAGTTCTCGGCCGTCGAGACGACTACGAGATCGATCGACGGCAGGACGACGACGAACTGCCCGCCCCACCCCCAACCGGCCATGGGGCGATCGGGACCGGAGGGGAGCCACCATTGATAGCCGTAGCCCCGCCCGTCTTCGAAGGTCGAGGCGGGCAGTCCGCTGCGGGCGATCCACTCCCGTGGCACGATCGGCACGCCGTCCCACGTACCCTCCTGAAGAACGAGCTGGCCGACGGCGGCCATGTCCCGCGGTTCGAGCCGGAGTCCCCACCCCGTGTTGGTCAGGCCGCCGGGGCCCTCGCTCCACACCCACTCCTCGATGCCGAGGGGATCGAAGAGACTGCGGGCGACGTAGCTCTCCGCCGACTCCCCGAACTCGTTCTCCAGGACTCCCGACATGAGCATGGACACGCCGCTGTTGTAGACGAACTCGTGGCCAGGGAGGGTGTCGAGAGGCAGGTCGAGCACGAACTCGATCCAGTCGTCGCTGGCGATGAGGCTGGCCGTTGGATTCGTGCCGGTATCGTAGTTGGTGGACAGTTCGTCCCACTCGAGCCCGGTGCGCATCTGGAGGACGTGCTCCAGCACGATGCCGTCCTTGCCCTCAGCGGCTGCCACCGACGGATACTCCGGGAAGAGGTCGAGGAGGGGCGTGTCCAGCTCCGCGAGCCGTCCCTCGCCGTCGGCGATGCCGAGGGCGAGCGACGTGACCGACTTGGTCACGGAATAGACGCGGTGCAGATCGTCCGGGTCCCACTCGCCCCAGTAGCGCTCGTAGACGAGCACCCCCGACCGTAGCACGAGCAGGCTCGAGATCTCCCCGAAATGCCCCGCGTCGATCCGGTCACCCATGGCGCCGAGCACCGTCGGCGACACACCCATGGACTGGGGTGACGCGGTGGTCCATCGTCCGGCCACGCCGTCGTCCAGGGCACCGACGATGGCCTCGACGCCCGGCCCCGCTCCGCTGTCGCCGCAGCTCGCGAGTACAGCGAGGACCACCCAGAGCGCCCACCGCGCCCACCGTCGTCCGCTCGAGACGGCGGGGTACATGGGGCGTCGACGGCGCATGCGGAATCCTCACTTCCAGGGTCACGTACGAGCGGGTGACTGCTCTCGGCTACGCTGTCGGGAACTCGACCCTTACCGAGGCGGTGCGCCGCGTCGACCTCTACGGGGTCTCGAACTCGTAGACCTCCACCGTCGTGCGATCCGCCGCGACGCGTACGAAGCGCCGGTCGTCGATCGACCAGTCTTCGTAGGCGTTGTTCATCCCCGCCGGAATCCGGCCCAGCACCCGCCCGTCCGCCGCCGACACGAACTGGATGTCCTCCGCCCCATTGGCGGTCACGAACATGGTGCCGGCAACGCTGGGGGTGAATCGCACGTTGCCGAGTCCCTCGACCGGCACCGCGCCCGGCTCGAGGCGACCGTTGCGCCCCGATCGGTCGTTGATCCATGCGGTCGCCGCCACGCTGACCAGCACTTCCACGAACTCGATCCGGAGGGACGACTTGGCGGTGAGGGTCGTTCCATCGAGCGTCACGAGTTCGAAGGCCTCGTCGGGCGAGGGGGCATGCTCGACCACGACCTCACCCGTCGACGACCGCACCCAGAAGCGATCGGCCTCGGACAGCACGCCGACGGACGAACGGCGAATCGACCCATCGGTCGTGTCGACTCGGCACAGCTGATCGTCCCGGATCGGAACCGCATAGATCGCACCCGTGTTGCGGTCGGCCACCCCCGCTCCACAGGTGGGGTCGAGAGGCAGCGTGGCCAGGCGCTCGAGCGAGTCGCCCCTCCAGACGTGCCAGCTCGGCTCGAGCTCCGAGTCGGGTGCCACGAGACGGCCGTCGACCATCCAGTCGAGCCGGAGCAGCCCGAGTACGGGGACCTCTATGCTCGCCACACTCGATCCTTCCGCGACGTCATACACGGTCACGGTGATCGGCTGCCCGCGCTGCTCCTGCGAGGTGATGGCCACGCGGGTCCCGTTGGGCGAGAAGGCGACATGGCCGAGTTCGCCGGTCGAGGTGACGGGGAACGTCGCCACGGGCGTGAGCAGCGGGATCTCCTGCGGCCGATCGGAGCCGGGGGCGTTCGCGGCTTCGGCTACCGGTGGCGTCGCAGGATCGCTCGCCGCGTCGTCCCGTACGGTCTCCGCACCACCGTCGGTCCCACATCCGGCCCCGAAAGCGACGAGGATCGTGGTTGCGGCCAACGCGGTTCGGGATACGGCTCGCGATCGCGGGCGCGAGGGCACTCCGATCTCCAGGGCGGCGTGGGGCATTCGACGGCCTCGCGTTCGGCATGGGTGCAGGGAATTCGTGGGCGAGCATCGATGATGTCGTGACGCGCGTCAAGGCGATCGCACGCCTGGGGCCGATTCGGTCACCCCGTGTCGGTCGCGCCGGACCACGAAGAGGTTATCGTGCTGAGCCGGATCGACCGGTTGGATGCGATCGCCTGTACGCCGACGGATCTCGAAACTCGACCCTGGAAGCCGCATGTCCGACCATCCGGAGAAGCGAATCCCCGACTGGGCCACGGGGCTCCTCGCGACTCAGGGCATCGCCCTGGGCATCGCGCTCGCGATGCCGATCACTCCCAGCAAGACCGGCTCGACCTGGAGTCCTGCGCACCTCGTCTGGGCGGCCCCTACCTATCTCCAGGAGGTCGTGGCCTCGTTCGTCCTCGTGAATCTCGTGCTGCTCGTGCTCGGGCTCATCGTCTGGATCGTCTCCCGGTCGGGCGGGCCCGAATAGGCGGTCTCGACCGTCGACCGTCAGCCCCACACCTGCCCGTGGCAGGTGAAGCAGGAGGGCTCTCCGCCGTCTCCCCCGCGGAGATCAGTCCCGTGGCACGCCGCGCATTGATTCGCGGGGTCATTGAACCCCGGAGCATGAGCGGCCCCGTCGAAGCGCACCGTATGTCCATCCGGCGCATCGACTCCGGTGGGCCCGTCGTCGCATGCGACGAGCAGCGCCCCGAAGATCATCCCCAGCACAGCCAGTCTCAAAATCCCTCCTTGCCCGGCTCCGGGGATCCCCTGCTTCACCCCGCGGGGATCCCCGAAGATGGGAGTGCATGCGCGGGGGCCGCCCCGCGCGGCTGGTCAGAACGTCAAGACCACCGCCAGCGTGAAGACACGATCGGTCGTGCCCAGCGGGTTGAACACGGTGTCACCCGTCGTGCCCAGCGGAAGCTGTTCGAGCGCCGGCTGCTTGTCGTAGAGAAGCTGCAGGCTGGCCTTCAGGGCCAGGGATCCGCTCATGGC
This sequence comes from Gemmatimonadota bacterium, assembly GCA_018678395.1. Taxonomy (GTDB): domain Bacteria; phylum Gemmatimonadota; class Gemmatimonadetes; order Longimicrobiales; family Gaopeijiaceae; genus Gaopeijia. The sequence continues at coordinate 10,688 of JAHHMJ010000501.1, forward strand.
CACCGCTAACGAGTTGGTGAAGTCGGCCCGGAGGTCGTCGGTGTCGTCGAGGTTTTCGTCGACGATCAGGTCGCTGGCGAAGGTGGTGGTCGCCGAGAGCTGGCGGGTCAGCCCGTACCCGGCCCGGAGACCGGCGAAGCTGTCGCTGCGCGACGGGTCCTCCACCACGTCGTCCTGGATCGTGTAGGTGAGACCGACGTCGGTGCGGAGCTTGAAGGTCTCCGTCTCCGACCAGGCC
>JAHHMJ010000390.1 GCA_018678395.1 Gemmatimonadota bacterium
TCCCTTACCAGACGAGCGCCATGAGCTCGCCCCCGACGCCTTCCTGGCGAGCCCCTCGGTCGGACATCAGTCCCCGGGAGGTCGACAGGATGGCCATACCCAGACCGTTCCGGACCGCGGGAACGTCGGACGCTCCCACGTAGTGCCGGCGTCCCGGGCGGGACACGCGCTCGAGGTGCCGGATGACCGGCGCCCCGTCGTGATACTTGAGGTAGACGCGGAGCACACCGTGCTTTCCGTCGTCCAGGACCTTGTAGTCGAAGACGAACGCATGCTGCTTCAGCAGCTTCGCGACTTCGACCTTGAGCTTCGAAACGGGCATGTCCGCCCAGCGGTGGCCGGCCGAACCGGCGTTCCGCACGCGCGTCAACATGTCCGCAATCGGATCCGTCATCATGACTCGTTCACCCCTACCAACTGGACTTCCGCACGCCCGGAATCTCCCCGCGCAGCGACATCTCGCGGAAACAGACCCGGCAGATTCCGAACTTTCGGATGAAGGCCCGGGGACGGCCGCACCGCTGACAGCGGTTGCGGTGCCGCACCTGGAACTTCTGCTTGCGCTTCTGGCGTTCGACTAGCGCCTTCCTGGCCATTCAAGCCCCCAACTCTCGATGATGCTGGATGTGCACGGCGTCAGTCGCCGTCCGATCCGATGATGACCGGCTCCTCGCCGCGGAACGGGAAACCCATCTCCCGCAGCAGAGCCAGCGCCTCGTCGTCCTTGTCCGTATCGGTCACCACGGTGATGTCCATCCCGTGGATACGGTTGACCCGGTCGTAATCGATCTCCGGGAAGATGATCTGTTCCTTCACGCCCATGGTGTAGTTGCCCCGGCCGTCGAAAGAACGCGTGCTCAGCCCCCGGAAGTCCCGGATCCGCGGCACCGCCACGGACACGAGACGATCGAGAAACTCGTACATGCGCCGCTTGCGGAGCGTCTCGGCCGCACCGACCGGCATACCCTCGCGCAGGCTGAAGTTCGAAATCGACTTCCGTGCGCGGGTCACGACCGGCTGCTGGCCCGTGATCATGCCGAGCTCCTCGAGAACCGAGTCGAGAAGCTTCTGGTTCTTGGTCGCCTCACCCACACCGACGTTCAGCTTGACCTTGGTGATCTTCGGGATCTGCATCGGGTTGGAATACCCGAACAGCCCGGTCATCCGAGGTCGCACGTGCTCGTGGTAGTGGTTCAGCAGTCTGGGTGTCGCGTTCATGGTTCTCGGTCTGTGGTGTCGGTCGCGTGGGCGGGCTCTTCACGCCCACGTTCGCTCTCGGGGACGGCCGATCGCGGCGCTATTCGGCGCGCGGGATCGGGTTCCCGGTCTTTACGGCGATGCGCTCCTTCGTTCCGTCGCTCTCCAACCGCATCCGAACCCGGCTGGCGTCACCCGAAGCGGGGTCGACCAGCATCACGTTCGAAATGTGGACGGGAGCCTCGAAGCTGATGATCCCACCTTCGGGGTTCGCCTGGGAAGGCCGCATGTGGCGCTTCCGCATGTTCACACCCTCGACGAGCACCGCCTCCTTATCCGGAAGCACACTCATGACGGTGCCCTCCTGGTCGCGATGATTGCCGCGGATCACGCGAACGCGATCCCCCTTCGTAATCGTGAACTTCCGCCGCTTCGCCGCGGCCGTCTTGTGCTTCATCTCAGAGGACCTCAGGTGCCAGCGAGACGATCTTCATGTACCGCTTCTCCCGCAGCTCCCGGCCGACCGGCCCGAAGATGCGCGTGCCGCGGGGCTCGCCGTTCGGGTTGAGAATCACGGCTGCGTTGTCGTCGAACCGGATGTAGGTCCCGTCCCGACGACGCATCTCCTTGCTCGTGCGGACGATCACGGCCTTGACCACCTCGCCCTTCTTCACGGCGGCGTTGGGGATCGCGTCCTTTACCGTCGCCACGATCACGTCACCGACGCGCGCATAGCGACGCTTCGAACCGCCGAGCACTCGGATGCACAACGCAGCCTTGGCTCCACTGTTGTCCGCGATGCGGACGACGGACTCTTGCTGAATCATCTCGCCTCTCCGATCACGCGGGACGCTCGAGCAGCTCGACTACGCGCCAACGCTTCGTCTTCGACAGGGGCCGGGTCTCGATGATCCGGACCGTGTCTCCGACCTGGTACTCGTTGGTCTCGTCGTGCGCGTGGTACTTCTTGGTGCGCTTCACCTGCTTCCTGTAAAGAGGATGCGGGAAGCGTCGCTCCACACTCACCGTGACGGTCTTGTCCTGCTTGTCACTGGTCACGACTCCGACACGCGTCTTGCGACGCGCACGCTCGGTCGTCGGGGTGCTCACCGTCTCCTGTTCGGTCTCAGCCATGTGCCGCTCGATTACTCGTTGCCCGCGAGCTCACGCTCGCGAATGATGGTCTTCAGTCGGGCGATGTCCCGCTTGATGTCGCCGAGGATCCGCGGATTCTCGAGCTCCATGGTGGCGTTCCGGAAACGCAGCCGGAACTGCTCCTCCTTGAGCTCACCGAGGCGCGCCTCGATCTCCGTGTCTTCCCAGTCCCGAATATCTTCCGCCTTCATCGATCTCTCCGTCAGCCGCCGAGCTGGTGCTCGCGCACCAGGAAACGGGTCTTGAGGGGCAGCTTGGCCGCGGCCAACTCCATGGCCCGGCGAGCGAGGTCCTCCGGCACTCCCTCGAGCTCGAACATGACCCGCCCCGGCTTGACCACGGCGACCCACTTCTCCGGGTTCCCCTTCCCCTTCCCCATCCGCGTCTCCGCGGGCTTCTGGGTGATGGGCTTATCCGGGAAGATCCGGATCCAGACCTTACCGCCACGCTTGATGTGACGGGTCATGGCCACACGAGCGGCCTCGATCTGCCGATTCGAAATCCACCCGCACTCGGTAGCCTGCAGTCCGTACTCGCCGAACGAGACCTTGCTGCCTCGGTGCGACTTTCCGCGCATCCGGCCCTTGTGCGTCTTCCGGTGCTTTACCCGCTTGGGTGCCAGCATCGCTCTATCCTCTCCTTACGCGCCGGTGGAGTAGGTGCGGCCACGCCGCTCCTCGACCACCTCACCCTTGAAGATCCAGCACTTCACTCCGATGGTGCCGTACGTCGTGTACGCGTGCAGCTGTGCGTAGTCGATGTCGGCACGGAGCGTGTGCAACGGGACCCGCCCCTCGTTGTACCCCTCGGTCCGGGCGATCTCCGCCCCGCCGAGCCGGCCGGCGCATTGGATCTTGATCCCCTCGGCTCCCGCCCGCATCGCACTCTGGACGGCCCGCTTCATGGCCCGTCGGAACGAGACCCGCTGCCGCAACTGATGGGCGACGTTGTCGGCCACCAGGCGCGCGTTGATCTCGGGGCGCTTGATCTCCTCGACGTTCACGGAGATCTCGCTGTTGGTCAGCATGGCGAGCTCGTCGCGCAGCTTGTCGACCTCCGAGCCGCGCTTGCCGATCACGACTCCGGGACGCGCCGTGTGGATGGTCACCACGATCTTGCTCGGCTTCCGCTCGATCTGGACGTCGGCGATGGCCGCGTGTGCCAGCCGGCGGAAGAGATACCTGCGGATCGTCTCGTCCTCCTTGAGGAGGCGCGGGAAATCACGCTCGGCGTACCAGCGGGACTTCCAGTCCTTGACGATGCCAAGGCGGAACCCGGTCGGATGCGTCTTCTGTCCCATTGGATCAGGCGTCCTTGCTTTCGACGACCACGGTGATGTGGCTCGTGCGCTTGCGGATCGGAGCGGCGCGGCCCATGGCGGCGGCGCGGAAGCGGCGCAGCGTGGGACCTTCATTCACGTAGGCCTCGCGGACCACCATCTCGTCGACGTCGACCCGCTCCCCCTGGTCCTCGGCCCGATTCTGGGCGTTGGCCACGGCTGAACGAAGCGTCTTCGAGACCGGTTCCGCAGCGGACTTCTTCGAGAACTGGAGGATCGCGTACGCGTCGTTCACGCTCTTGCCCCGGATCTGGTCGACGACCAGCCGGACCTTGCGTGGACTCATGCGCACGAAGCGCGCGATTGCCCTGGCTTCCATGGCTCTGCTCTCCTCGACCACGTTCAGCGCTTGGACCGCTTGTCGGCGAGCTTCCCCCCGTGACCACGGAACAACCGGGTCGGGGCGAATTCGCCGAGCTTGTGGCCCACCATGTTCTCGGTGATGTACACCGGGATGAACTTGTTCCCGTTGTGCACTGCGACGGTGTGCCCGACGAACTCCGGCGAGATCGTCGATGCTCGCGCCCAGGTCTTCACGACCTTTCTCTCGTTGCGCGAGTTCATCACCTCCACCTTCAGGAGGAGCTTCTCGTCGATGTACGGGCCCTTCTTGATGCTGCGCGCCATATCTGGATCGTCCTCGAATGCTCGGGCGTCAGCTCTTCGTGGCTTTGCCGCGCTTGCGGCCGCGCACGATGAACTTGTTGGACTTCTTCTTCCGATGGCGGGTCTTCTTCCCGTCCGGAGTTCCCCAGGGCGACACGGGCGGGCGTCCACCCGACGTGCGGCCCTCACCCCCGCCGAGGGGGTGATCGACCGGGTTCATGGCCACGCCCCGAACCTTGGGACGGCGACCCCGCCAGCGGGTCGCGCCGGCCTTACCCACCGACGTCAGCTCGTGATCGACATTGCCGACCTGGCCGATCGTCGCCATACAGCTCTTGTGAATCCGCCGCATCTCGGTCGACGGGAGGCGCACGGTGACGTAGTCGCCCTCCTTCGCGGCGATCTGGACGCTCGCTCCGGCCGACCGCGCCATCTGCGCGCCCTTCTTCGGCTTGAGCTCGATGGCGTGAACCGTCGTACCCAGCGGGATGTTGGCGAGCGGAAGCGCGTTGCCCGGCTGGATGTCCGACTCGGGCCCGGCGACCACCGTGTCTCCGACCTTCATGCCCCGGACGTGCAGGATGTAGCGCTTCTCGCCGTCCGCGTAGACGACCAGAGCGATGTTGGCGGTGCGATTCGGATCGTACTCGATCTCGGACACGCGGCCCGGCACACCCGTCTTGTCGCGCTTGAAGTCGATGCGACGGTACTTCCGCTTGTGGCCGCCGCCCCGACGCCGGACCGTGATCCGACCGTGGTGGTTCCGACCACCCGACCCGCTGAGCGGCTCCGTGAGCGACTTCTCGGGCCCGCGCCGCGTTATCTCGGTCCCCTCGACGGTCGAGCGGAACCGGGTCCCCGGCGTCATCGGCTTGAATTTCTTGATGGCCATCGTTCAGTCCCTCACCCCGCCTCGTAGAACTCGATGTGGTCACCCTCGGCGAGGGTCACCATGGCCTTCTTGTAGGAGGGCCGGCGGCCGACGTTGCGGTTCCGGGACATCCGACCCATCAGCGCCCGCCGAGCCTTCCCGGGGTACACCATGGTCCGGACGTTCTCGACCTTCACGTCCCAGAGCTTCTCGACGGCGTGCCCGATCTCGATTTTGTTCGCTCCCTTGGCGACGACGAACGTGTAGACGTTGTTCTCCATCGCCTCGGCGCTCTTCTCGGTGATCACCGGACGGACGATCACCTCGCGCGGATCACGCATCGCCGGCCTCCTCGTCGCTGCCGCCGCTCCCGGCGTCCTGCGTGGCGGGCTCGTCGACCTCGGCGGCGGCGGTGTCGCCCGCCGGCGCTGCCTCCAGCCCCTCGAGCGCGCCGCGCTCGATGACCACCGAATCCGCCCAGAGAACGTCGTAGACGGACTCCGTACCGAAGGCCCGCACCTCGACGTGAGGCAGATTGCGAGCCGAGAGGTGGACGGCCTCGCTCAACCCGTCGGTCAGCACGAGAACCTTCGCGCCCCCGAGTTCGATCGAAGCGAGGTAGTCACGCAGCGCAGCGGTCTTCGGCGCGTCCATCGCCAATGCGTCGATCATAACCACCCGGTCTTCGGCGGCGCGGGCGTTGAACGCCGACCGCCGAGCGAGGGCCTTGACCTTCCGCGGGATCTTCTGGTTCCACGAGTGCGGGATCGGCGGGAACGCCCGACCACC
>JAHHMJ010000592.1 GCA_018678395.1 Gemmatimonadota bacterium
ATCGCCTTCAGGTCGCCCTCGGCAAGTGCGTCCAGCTCGGATGCCTCCACCCGCAAACCCGTGGCCTCGCGAGCGATCCAATCGGCGGCGCCCGGCCCCAGCACCGTGAGCATCCCGCTGGCCTCGGTCACGTCGTCGACCCGAGCGAGGCGCGGCGGGAGGAAGCGGCGGAAGTGCGCGCGCAGCGCCTCTGCTCCGGCGGCGGGCACGTCGAGCAACAGGGGAGCTTCCTCACCCGCTTCTCCCCCGTCGCGCCACAGACGGAGATCGCTCAGCGTGCGACCCTTCGGCGTCAGCACCGCCGAGTACTCCGCCCGACCGGTGGTCACCCCGCTGCTGCCTTCGCTCCACGGCGCAGGCATGCGGCCGGTCACCACGCCGAGGAGCATGGCCGCGGGCTGCCGCCCCGTGACGGTCCATCGCTGCCGGTCGGGGCGCTCCCGCACCGCGACGGCCCGGGTCACCGCGTCCCAGTCCGCCTGCGGGACGACGCTCACGGGTCGATCCCGAGATCGCGCAGGATCGCGCGCACCCGCGGCGCTTCCGGCGATCCGGGCTCGCGCGACAGGAAGGTGCGCAGGTGGCGCGCGGCTTCCTCGGATCGGCCGAGACGCGCAAACAGGAGTCCCAGCTCCCGATGCTCCTGGTTCGCATCCGGACGCAGCAGGAGAATGCGCTCCACCGCGGCGACCGCTCGAATATCGTCGCCGACGTTGGTGTAGAGGCTCTTCAGGTTGGTCAGGAGCCGGACCAGCATGTCCCGCCGGCTCGCCGGCGCCAGAAAGGAAGCGCGCACGCGGACCATCCCACCGTACACCCGGTCGAGGAACTCCTGTGCCTGATCCTGGAACCGTACCTGCCCGCCGTCGAATGGATCGATGAGCAGCTGCAGGACGTCCCCGGCATACCGAACCAGGAAGTGGTGCGGGAAATTGACACCCTCGAGCGGGAGGCCCAGCCTCCAGCCCACCTCCAGAACCACGATCCCCAGAGTCAGGGGGATTCCCTTCCGGCGGTCGAGAACGTCGTTGAGGAAGGAGTTCCGCGGATCGTAGTAGGCCTCGCGGTTCCCCTTGAAGCCGTGCTTCTCGTAGATGACGCCCAGCAGCTCCTGGAGCACCACGGGCGGTGCCGTCTCGTCGCTGAGTCGGTCCCGCACCTCTTCGGCCAGCTGGTCGAGCCGCGCGAGATACGGCTCGGGCGGCAACTGGGGATACTCCTCACGCGCGATCAGGAGCGCGACCCGGGCCAGATCGATATCGGCGTCGGGTCGGGTCGCCTCGCGGGCGAATTCCTGTCGGGGCGATGAGGCGGGTGCGGTCACGAAGGGCGGGCGGGCTGGCGAACGTCTCGCGTGGGCGGAACCGGTCGGGTAGCTTGGCCCGGTCCAGTGCTCCGGGCGATTCTGCATACCCGCCGAGTCCCCGGGGTTTCCGTCCCCCCGTTCAGGAGTCCCCGGCGTGAACGACACCCCGGACTCGACCCGCGACCAGCGCCCCCGCATCCGCCTCAGTCACCTGTCCCACGGCTCCGGTTGAGCGTGTAAACTCGGGATGTCCGAGCTGGCGCAGGTTCTGCGCCCCCTTCTACCCAGCGGTGATGCCCAGGCCCTCGTGGACGCCTCCACGGGGGACGACGCGGCCGTGTACCTGCTCGAAGGGAATCCGAACCGCGCACTGGTCGTCAGCGTGGACTTCTTCACTCCGATGGTCGACGACCCGGAGGACTTCGGTCGCATCGCCGCGACCAACGCCGTCTCCGACCTCTACGCGATGGGGGCGAAGCCTCTCTTCGCCCTGAATCTGCTCGGATTCCCTCGCGATCTGCTCGATACCGGTCTCGCCGAGCGCGTGATCGCGGGGGCCGCCGAAGCGGCGCGGGAGATGGGACTGCCCATTCTGGGCGGACACTCGATCGACGATCCCGAACCGAAGTTCGGAATGGTGGCGGTGGGCGAGGCCGACCCCAACGCCCTGGTGACCAACGCCGGAGCCCGGCCCGGGGATCGTCTCGTCCTGACCAAGCCGCTCGGGACCGGGATCGTCACAACGGCGGCGAAGAACGACGCGGTCGGCGCCGCCACGCTCGCAACGGCGGTGGCTTCGATGACCCGCCCGAACGCCTCGGCCTGCGAGGCCATGCTCGCCGTCGGTGTACACGCGGCTACCGACGTCACGGGCTTCGGGCTGCTGGGGCACCTCCGCAGCCTGCTGCGCGCCTCCGGCTGCGAGGGCGTCGTACACGCCGAGACGGTGCCGCTACTGCCGGAAGCACTCGAACTCGCGCGCGCCGGCCAGATACCCGGCGGGTCCAGGCGCAATCGCGAGGACCTCGGAGCGGATCTGGACTGGGCCGAGTCGATCGACGACGCCCTGCGGACCGTCCTCTGTGATGCGCAGACGTCGGGCGGCCTGTTGATCAGCGTCGCGGGAGAGCGCCTGGACGAACTTCTCGAGGCCCTCGCCCGGTCCGGGGACTCGGCGGCGGTGATCGGCACGGTGCGCGCGGGCCCGCGGCCCGGACACATCGACGTCGTGTGAGGGACGGGCTCCGGTCCGCCGCCTGGCCGAAGACCCGCTCAGCCCTTCCCGGCCAGCGCGTTCCCGAGAAGCGCTCCCAGGATCGCCGTGACCCCTGACGAGGCGCTCCCCGCGACGAGGAGGAAGGCCTCGACCTGACTCAGCGAGAAGGCCAGAAGCAGTCCGATGAACGCGGGGACGAAGCCCAGGATGAACCCCTGCTTGACCGCGTTCATGGTCCCCGGACCCGAGCGTCCCCAGAAGAAGGCGATGACGAGCGGAATCGTCACGCCCCAGATTCCGGCGAGGTTGCCGATGTCCTGAGAGACCGTGGCGCCCAGCACGTGCGCACACTGGAGCAGGACACTCAGTACGTACCAACCGAAGGGCATCGGGGCACGATCGCTCATCGGGATTCCTCTTCTGTCGGTTCTCCGGGGACACCCGGCGAATGGCGGGGGACTCCCCCCGCGCCCCGGGATCTTCGGATCATCTCATGGCCCGCGCCGGGTACGCAAGCGAACACCCCCGCCCGCCGGGTCGGCGAACGGGGGTGCCGTCCAATCTCGCCGCAGGCTCTACGCCCGCGCCGGAGCCTCGTCCTGCGGGGGCTTCCGCGGGCGCTTCTTCGCGACGCGCTTCGAGCCCTTGCCCGAGGTTCCGGACGCCGTGCCCCCCTTCTTGCCCCGGAAGGCCAGGGCCACGACGTCGTCAAGCGTCTCGACCAGGTGCACCGTCAGGCTGCGGCGGACCTCCTTCGGCAGGTCGTCGAGGTCGGCCTCGTTGTCCTTCGGCACGATGATCTCGCTGATCCCGGCCCGCACGGCACCGAGCAGCTTCTCCTTCACTCCGCCGATCGGAAGGACTCGCCCGGTGAGCGTCAGCTCTCCGGTCATCGCGATGTCCCGCCGGACCGGCTCGTGGGCGAGGGCCGAGACGAGCGCCGTCGCCATGGTGATTCCGGCCGACGGTCCATCCTTCGGAATCGCACCCGCGGGCACGTGGATGTGCACCTCGTGTGCCTTGAGCGACCCCTCGGGGATTCCGAGCGACTTCCAATTCGCCTTGGCGTAGCTCAGCGCGGCCCGACCCGACTCCTTCATGACGTCGCCCAGCTGGCCCGTCAGGACGAGCCCGCCCTCACCGGGCATCACGCTGGCCTCGACGAACATGATGTCTCCGCCCATCGGGGTGTAGAACATCCCGGTCGCGACGCCGACGGTGTCTTCGGGCGCCATCCGCTCGGGGTGCACCCGAGGACGGCCGAGCAGCTCGCGGATCTCGTCCTTGCCCACGGTTTCGGGATCCGTCCCGCCGGCGATGCGCCGCGCCACCTTCCGGGCCAGCTTGCCGAGCTCCCGCTCGAGCTGCCGCACTCCCGCCTCGCGAGTGTACTCCTGGATGATCGAGGTCAGACCCTCCTCGTCGACCTCGAGCTCGTTCTCGTAGAGCCCGTTCTCGCGCTCCTGGCGAGGAAGCAGATACCGCTTGGCGATCTCCAGCTTCTCGGCCTCGGTGTAGCCCGAGAACTCCACTCGCTCCATCCGGTCCAGCAACGGAGCCGGGATCCGGTCGATGTAGTTGGCCGTGGCGATGAAGAGGACCTCGGACAGATCGAACGGAATGCCGAGGTAGTGGTCGACGAACGTCGAGTTCTGAGCCGGATCGAGCACCTCGAGAAGCGCCGACGACGGGTCACCCTGGAAGGAGACCCCGAGCTTGTCCACCTCGTCGAGCAGGAATACCGGGTTCTTGCTCTTCGCCTGCCGCATGCCCTGCACGATGCGCCCGGGCATGGCGCCGACGTAGGTCCGGCGGTGGCCTCGGATATCGGCCTCGTCACGGGCGCCGCCCAGCGAGATCCGCACGTACTTGCGACCCAGCGCCTTGGCGATCGACTGCGCGATGGATGTCTTCCCGACTCCCGGCGGCCCGACGAAGAGCAGGATCGGGCCCTTGCCGGACGGGTCCTCCGGAGTGGCGGCATCACCCGCATCACCACCGACGGTCGCGCTCTCGGCGGCGGCCTCGTCTCCGGCATCCGCGCCGGACTCCTGCCCGTCCTCGGGCGCCCGCTCCATCTGCAGCTTGCGCACCGCGAGGAACTCGAGCACGCGATCCTTCACATCCTCCAACCCGTAGTGGTCCTCGTCGAGGATCTCCTCGGAGCGCCCCAGGTCGATCTTGTCTTCGGTGCGCTCGTCCCACGGCAGCTCGATGATCCACTCGAGGAAGGTGCGGATCACCTGGTATTCGGCCGACTGCGGGGACGTGCGTTCGAGGCGGCGCAGCTCCCGGTCGACCTCGGAGCGGGCCTCCTCCTCGAGCTCGAGCGCCTCAAGGCGCTCTCGCAGCTCGTCGAGATCCGACTGCTCCTCCTCTTCGCCGAGCTCCTTCTGGATCTGCTTGAGCTGCTCGCGAAGAAGCATCTCGCGCTGCCGCTCGCCGAGCTCGGACTGGACCTTGG
>JAHHMJ010000655.1 GCA_018678395.1 Gemmatimonadota bacterium
GTCCAGGGCGGTCGGTCGGGCGACCCCCGAGGGATCGTCGCCACATGCGGCGGCGGCAACCGTCGATACGGCGATCGCGACGCCGAAGAGGCGGCGTCCTATGCGATTCCTCCGTCGAGCCGGTGCGCTCACGAGTCGGTGACGTCCGCGCGCAGCCGGTTGACCGCCGCGCGCATCGCAGGGGGGGCGAAGAAGCCCAGGACCTTGTGGTGAACGACACCGTCCGGCCCGATGACGAAGGTGGTCGGTGTATGCGAGATGCCACCGAGCGCTTGCCGGGTATCCCGATCGAGCATCCCGTTCGGGTACGTCACGCCGCGCTCGGCGAGGAAGGGTGCGACCACGCCCGGGCCCTGGATGTCGGTAGCGAGTCCCAGGACGACGACATCGCCGTCGCGCGCCGTCCGCGCGTGCAGGCTCTGGAGAGCCGGAATCTCGACCCGGCAGGGCGGGCACCACGTCGCCCACACGTTCAGGACCACGACCTTCCCGCGCAGCTCGTCGGACGTGAGCTGGGTGCCGTCGAAGAGCCTCACGGCGTATTCGGGCGTCGACCCCTCGATCGGCCCAATTCCCGTCAGGGCCGTCAGCTGCGGGCCGAGACGGTCGATGACGAAGAGCAGGAGTAACACGAAGAACGCTCGCTCCGACCACATGAACGCCGTGCGCAGCGCCGTGCGCGGCGGGGTCGGCTCGGCGGATGAGGGGACGGAATCGGACATCGGTCTCGGTGGTTTCGGGCCCATGGATCAACCCCGCGCGCCGAACCCGGGTTCCTGGAGCCGCACCGGCTCGGTTGAGTCCACAGAGGCGAGTCGTCAGGTTGGGCCCGGCGCGTGTCGCGTCGTCCTCCACCCCCGATTCGGATCGGTTCCCATGAACGCCGGCGTTCGGCTCGTCCAATCGTATCTCTACCTCAACGGGTACTTCACGGTCTCCGAACTCCCGGTGATCCGACAGGGCCGAGGGGGCTCGTTCCACGAGGTGACCGATCTCGACGTCCTGGCCCTGCGCTTTCCGCGCGCGGAATACGTCGTGCCGGGGGGTCGGCCGGGCCCCCGGGACGATCTGCGCATGCGCACGGATCCGGTGCTCGTCGGCTCGGGCGACGACGTGGACGTCATCATCGGTGAGGTGAAGGAAGGCAAGGCTCGCATCAACGACTCGCTGCGCTCGCCGGAGGCTCTTCAGACCGCGCTTCGGCGCGTCGGGTGCTGCCCGCCCGCCCTAGAGGCACGCACCGTCGAGGCGCTGCGAGCCGAAGGCGAGGCGACGCTGAGCGCCGACGAGGCCGGAATCCCGGCGCGCATCCGGCTCGTCGCCTTCGGCAGCGGCCGCACCGGCGACCGGAACGGGTACGAAGTCGTCTCACTCGAGCACGTCGCGGAGTTCCTCGACCGGCATCTGGATCGCTACCACCACGTCCTCAACCCGGCGGATTTCGGCGACACCGCGCTCGGGCTCCTGCACCTGCTGCGCAAGCTCCGGTAGATTCGAGCGCCACGGATCCCCGGCGGCCAGTCGGGGTTCAGTGGCCGGGAGTTCGACACTTCACCGCAGGAGCATCACGGCGTGAGCATCTGGGAGCGCAGGACCACCGTCGAGACGCGGGTTGGGTCGGTGGGCGTGGGGGGAGCGAATCCCGTCCGCGTGCAGTCGATGACCAACACCGATACGGCCGACGTCGAGGGTACGGCGCAGCAGGTGCTCGACCTGGCTCTGGCCGGGAGCGAGCTGGTTCGCGTCACCGTCAACAACGAGCCGTCGGCCCGTGCCGTGCCCGAGATCGTCGAGCGCGTTCGGGACGCGGGGTTGGACGTGCCCATCATCGGGGACTTCCACTACAACGGGCACATCCTGCTCACGAAGTACCCCGAGACGGCCCGCGCGCTCGCGAAGTACCGCATCAATCCGGGCAACGTCGGGACGAGCCGTCGCGACGAGAACTTCACGCGGATCGTGGAAGTCGCTCTCGAGTACGATCGGCCCGTTCGCATCGGCGTCAACTGGGGCTCGCTGGACCAGCGACTGCTCACCGACATGATGGACGCGAACGCACGGCTACCGCAGCCGAAGGGGGCCAAGGCCGTGCTGCTCGACGCCATCGTCGAGAGCGCGATGCGCTCGGCGGCGCTGGCCGAAGAGGTGGGCCTGCCCCACGATCGCATCATCCTGTCGGCCAAGGTCTCGGTCGTGCCGGACCTCATCGAGGTCTATCAACTGCTGGCCCCGCGCTCGGACTATCCACTGCACCTCGGGCTCACCGAGGCGGGCATGGGGGCGAAGGGCATCGTCGCGACCACGGCGGGCCTCGCACCGCTGCTGATGAAGGGGATCGGCGACACGATCCGCGTCTCGCTGACGCCGCGGCCCGGCGGGGACCGCGCCGACGAGGTCCGCGTGGCGCAGCAGATCCTGCAGTCGCTCGCGATCCGCAGCTTCGAGCCGCAGGTGACGTCGTGTCCGGGATGCGGGCGGACGACCTCGACCTTCTTTCAGGAGATGGCCGAGGACATCACGGGCTACATCCGAGAGCGGATGCCGGAGTGGCGTTCGCTCTACCCGGGCGTCGAGGAGATGGACGTCGCCGTAATGGGGTGCGTGGTGAACGGACCGGGAGAGTCCAAGCACGCCAATCTGGGGATCTCGCTTCCGGGCACGTTCGAAGAGCCCAAGGCACCGGTCTACGTCGACGGCGAGCACTACACCACGCTCAAGGGCGAAGGGCTCGTGGACGAGTTCAAGGGGATTCTGGACGACTACGTGCGCCGCACCTACGGGGCGGAGGCGGGGTCGACCCCCTGACCTCGGAGCACGCCGGCCTTCGCTGACCGAAGCTGCGCGTGGTCAGTCGTCGACGACGATGCGGCCGCGGCATCGGGCGGCGCCGCACACGCAGGGCAGGTCCGGCACCGCGCCGCCGAAGACCACTCCGTAGTCGACCGTGATCGCCTCACCCTCGCGGAGCGGAGACCGAGCGCGCAGCGCGCCTCCCTCGATCCGCGCATTCGGTTCGCACGAGTGGGTCAGGGGATGCCAGGCCATCGGGTCCGGCGGGCCCAGCGCCCACACCTTCTC
>JAHHMJ010000404.1 GCA_018678395.1 Gemmatimonadota bacterium
GAATCAGGCTCACGCTTCGCCACCCCCGCCTTCGCCCCCGCCTTCGCGGAACGGAACCTCGATCACCATCCCGTCCCGCGCGACGACCACCGCGTCGAACTCGGTACGCGCCTCCGCCAGCAGCAGATGGGGCACCTCGGCATAGCGAGCGGAGAGGTGGGTGAGCGCGAGTTGCCGCACGCCGGACCGCCGCGCGACCTCGGCGGCTTCGGCGGCCGTCGAGTGTCCGGTGTCACGGGCTCGGTCCCCGTCCTCGGTGAGGAACGTGGCGTCGTGGATGAGGAGGTCCGCGTCCTCGGCCGCCTCCATCACGCTCGCGCACGGGCGGGTGTCGCCCGTGTAGACGAGCCGCCGTCCGGGCCGCGACGGACCGACGACCTGATCGGGACCGACCGGAGTCCCGTCGCTCGCCTCGACGGTCTCCCCCCGGTGGAGCCGTCCGAAAGCCGGACCTTCCGGCACGCCCAGCGCGCGGGCGCGCTCGACGTCGAAGCGGCCCAGCCGGTCCTCCTCCTGGAGCGCGTAGCCGACCGCCTTCACCCCGTGCGTCACCGCGAATACCTCGATCCGCCATCCGCTGCGCGAGATGCGGTCGCCCGGAGAGACCTCCGAGACGCTGACCTCGAACGGCACCCGTTCCACACCCAGGCGCACCGCCCGCTCGAGCACCCGAGCGGAGCGCGGGGGACCCCACAGCCCCAGCGGCTCGGTCCGCCCCTGCAGCCCCATGGTCCGAAGCAGCCCGGGCAGCCCGAGGAAATGATCCGCGTGGGTGTGGGTGATGAAGATGTCGTCGACCGCGAAACCCGTCTGGAAGCGCATCATCTGACGCTGGGTCCCCTCACCGCAGTCGAAGAGCAGCAGCGCTCCCTCCCGCTGGACGGTCAGGCCACTCACGTTGCGCCCGACCGTGGGGCGGGCAGCGGCGGTGCCGAGAAAGGTGACTCGCAGCATGGGAAACGGCGGCAGGGGGGCGCGGGGGTTCGACAGAAGGTACGAAACCCGAGCCGACCAGCCAGGGGAGGTCGGGGCAGCGGAGTGGCCCCGCGCTCCGGGCCACCCCATGTTGCGCCGAACCCGTACCCCCGTTCTCGGGAGCGCCTCCATGCCCGACCGTCGCCGCTTCCTCGGGGCGCTGGGCCTTCCGGCCCTCGCCGCCGCCACCGGAGTCCCCTTCCGGCCGTCCCTGCTCTCGGGACGCGCCCTCGACCTCGTCCCCACCCTGCGTTCGCACGCGGGGCCACCCGACGCGGTCGCCCGCGACGAGGATTTCTGGGGCGAAATCGCCCAGGCGTTCACGGTGGACCGGACGCTGGTGAACCTCAACAACGGCGGCGTCAGCCCCGCACCGGAGTTCGTGCAGGCGGCGATGAAGCGCCATCTCGACTTCTCCAACGAACTGCCCGCCTACACGATGTGGCAGATCCAGGAGCCCCGGCGGGAGGGAGTCCGGCTCCGCATGGCTCGGGAGTGGGGCGTGGACGCCGAGGAGATCGCGTTCACGCGCAACGCGTCGGAATCGCTCCAGATCTGCCAGTTCGGGATCGACCTGGCGCCCGGCGACGAGGTCCTGACCACGACCCAGGACTACCCCCGGATGATCACGACCTTCCGACAGCGGGAGCGACGGGACGGGATCGTACTGCGCCAGATCCGGATCCCGACGCCGGCCGAGGACCCGGCCGAGGTCGTTCGGCTGTTCGAAGAGGCGATCACCCCGCGCACCCGGGTGATCCTCGCCTGCCACATGATCAACCTCACCGGCCAGATCCTGCCCATCCGCGAGATCGTCGCGATGGCTCGCCGCCACGACGTCCCCGTGATCGTGGACGGGGCGCACGCCCTCGCGCACTTCGACTTCACGCTCGACGAACTCGAGTGCGACTACTACAGCACGTCGCTGCACAAGTGGCTCTTCGCTCCGATCGGTACGGGACTGCTCTACGTGCGGCGGGACAGGATCGCGGATCTGTGGCCGCTGATGGCCGCGAACGAGGCACAGGACGACGACATCCGCAAGTTCGAGGAGGTCGGCACCCACCCCGCCGCCAACACCCTGGCGGTCGGTGAGGCACTCACCTTCCATCAGGCGCTGCAGTCGGCCCGCAAGGAGGCCCGGCTCGTATACCTGCGCAACTACTGGGCGGAGCGCCTGCTCGAACACGAGCGCGTGTCGCTGAACACGTCGCTGCAGCCGGGGCTGGCCTGCGGAATCGCCAACGTCCACGTGGACGGCATCGCGACCAACGCGTTGCAGGGCCACCTCTGGCGCGACCACAAGATCTACACCACGCCGATCAACCACGACGAGTTCAACGGGCTGCGGATCTCGCCCTCGGTCTACACGACGCTGGAAGAGCTGGACCGCTTCGTCGAGGCGGTGGACGCCGCGATCCGGAAGGGGGTGCCGGCGTGACCGGGCAGGTGGCGCGGCGAGCGGGAGGATCTCCGGTGTCGCGAGCCCGGAGGGCCCCCAACCTGCGTCGCGAGCGGCCTCACGTTCGCAGCTGCCCATCGCTCGCGTCACCGGAGATCCTCCCGCTCGCCCCCGATCACAACGGCGGCGGACGCGGGCGAGTCCTTCCGGGCTTCGCTGCGAGGGCGCTCGGCCTCTTGCTCGTGGCGGCGGGGACGCTCGCGGCACCGGCGGCGGCGCAGTCGTTCTCTCTCGAGGACGTGATGTCGGCACCCTTCCCCGACCAGTTGGTCGCGGCCCGTGATGCCGACGTGGTCGCCTGGATCTCGAACGACCGGGGGTCGCGCAACGTCTGGATCGCTCGGGGGCCGGAATGGCAGGGGCGGCAGATCACCCGCTGGAGCGGAGACGACGGGCAGGAGCTCTCGGGGCTCGAGCTCGCGCCGGACGGGCGCTACGTGGTGGTGCAACGGGGGGGTGCGCCCAACCGGTCGGGGTGGACGCCTGCGCCGGCGCAGGACGTGGACGGTGCCGAGCGCGCGACACTCCGCATCGATCTCGACGGCGGTGAGCCGGCCGATATCGAGTGGGGCACGCTCTCGCCCGACGGCACGCGCCTGGCTCGGGTGCGCGATGGGCGCATCGAGGTGGGGCCGGTCCCGGCGGCACAAGCGGGAGAGGCGGCACAGACGGGAGAGGCGGAAGAGGCGGCCGACTTCGAGCCGATCGCCCGGCCCCGGTCCGGCGCGGGCCAGCTCACGTGGGCTCCGGACGGGCGCCACATCGCCTTCGTGTCGTCTCGCGGCGAGCACGCGTTCGTCGGGGTCGCCGCCGCCGACGGCAGCGGCTTCCGCTGGCTCGATCCGGGCGTGACCCGGGACGGAAGCCCGGTCTGGAGCCCCGACGGCACCCGCATCGCATTTCGGCGGCAGTGGGCCGACCCCGGCCCGACCCTGCCCTTCTTCGCCCGCAGAGAGGCGGACATCCCCTGGGGCCTGGTGGTCGTCGAGATCGCCTCGGGTGAGGCCGACGAGGTCTTCCGCGCGGATCCCGGAGCCGGCAGCCGCTTCTCGGGGTGGACCGGACCGTCGCTGGTGTGGACTGCGGACGATCATCTGGTCTTTCCCTGGGAGAAGGACGGGTGGCGCCGTGCCTGGGCCGTTCCGGCTGCGGGTGGTGAACCGCGGCTTCTCACCCCGGGCGAGCACGAGATCCAGCACTTCCGGGTGGGCCCGGACGGGCGGCGACTGGTCTTCGACTCGAACCGGGACGACATCGACCGGAAGCACATCTGGGCGACGACGGCGACCGACCCCTCTCCCACCCTGCTCACGCCGGGCGAGGGGGTCGAATGGGCGCCGGTGGTCACCGCGTCGGGGCAGGTGGCGTTCCTGGGGTCGGGTGCCCGCACGGCCGCCCGCCCCTGGGTCCTGGGGAACTCCGGCGATCGCATCGCACCGCAGGGCGAGCTCCCGGCGTCCTTCCCGGAGGACGAGCTCGTGGTCCCCGAGGCCGTGGTGTTTCCGGCCACCGACGGCATGGAGATCCACGGCCAGCTCTTCCTGCCGTCCGACCTGCGCCCGGGAGAGCGCCGACCCGCCCTGCTGTTCTTCCACGGCGGCAGCCGGCGCCAGATGCTGCTCGGCTTCCACAATCGTGGCTACTACCACAACGCCTACGCCTTCAACCAGTACATGGCGAATCGGGGCTACGTCGTTCTGGCGGTGAACTACCGGAGCGGGGTCGGCTACGGCCTCGACTTCCGTGAGGCGGACGACTACGGCGCCGACGGCGCGTCCGAGGTCCGGGACGTGATCGGCTCTGCCCTCTACCTGCGGGGCCGAGCCGACGTCGACCCGGACCGCATCGGCCTCTGGGGTGGCTCGTACGGCGGGTATCTGACCGCGCAGGGCCTGGTCCACGCGCCCGAGCTGTTCGCCGCGGGCGTGGACGTTCACGGAGTCCACGACTGGAACGTGGGCATCGGCAACTTCCGTCCCGACTACGAGCCGGAGAACCACCCCGACCTCGCCCAGAGGGCGTTCGAGTCGTCACCGCTCTCGCTGGTCGACCGTTGGGAGGACCCGGTGCTGCTCATCCACGGCGACGACGACCGCAACGTGCGCTTCGCCGAGACGGTGACGCTCGCCCGTGAGCTCACGCTGCGGGGCGTACCGCACGACCTGCTCGTCTTCCCGGACGAGGTGCACGGGTTCCTTCTGCACCGCAACTGGCTGGCGGCCTTCGGCGCCGCGGAGGCGCACTTCGACCGCTGGCTGCGGGATCGACGACCCGCGATGGACTGACCGACGGGTGCCCCCCCGGGAGGCCACCCGTCGGCCGTGGTGTCGTCAGCCCGTCGGCACGCAGGTGGCGGCGGTCACCGTGTAGGTGACGCCGGTCACGTCGCTGTCGACGATGACGGCCTGCGTCGGTGACGCCGAGGCCTCGAACAGCAGATCGGCACCGTCGAGCTCCAGCGTCGCCAGGAAGTCGAGGTCCCAGGTGTCCGCGGCGAGCGGGCCCAGTACGAAGGTGCCGTCGGCCGCCGTGACTCCCGTGCGCACGAGCGCGAGCCCGTCACCGTCGACGAGCGTCGTGGCGGTCGCCTGGGGGACGAAGTCTTCCACGCTCCGTGCGGTGCCGGCCGGACAGGCGGGAACCGCCACGCCGGTGGCGAAGTTCACCTGGCCGCGGACGCCCGGGCCGAGCACCGGCCCACCCTCGATCCACGTGCCGTGGATCACCGGCCGCATGATCCAGCGCCCCGAGTTGCCCGCCCGATGACCGAACGACTGCGAGACGTCGAAATCGAGGGTCACCGTCGTCTCGCCGTCCCCGAGTTCGAGCTCGTCACCCGGCAACGTCACCTTGATGCCGCTCTGCTGGCAGCTGGGGCAATGAAGGTCGCCCCCGGCCTCGAGCCCGTCGGGGTGCGCGACGTCGCCGAGCACGTAGACCGTCCCGTCCTCGCTTTCCAGGACGGCGCCACCGATCACGAACCGCAGCTGGCCGTAGGTCCCGGGCTCCAGCCCGAAATCCTCGACCAGCGGCACCGCGGTGCCCACCAGCTCGGTGACCTCGATCAGGTCGGTCGGCTCGGTGAGCAGTTCGACCCGCTCGTCGCCGCCCTGAAGGTAGACGCGATCGATCTGCAGCCACGCCGCAGCCACATCGCCCGGCGCGTCGGTGAGCAGGACGTTGAGCCGTGCGTCGCCGTCCCCCGGCTGCGTCGGGTCGTCGTCGCACGCCGATGCGGTCAGGAGCAGCGCGGCGCTGAGGGCGAATGCGGTGAAGCGGGGCGTAGGCATGAGTGGTGTCCTGTCGAGGCGTGTTGCGATCTGCGTATCCACTGATTTTGCTGGAAGATCCGTGCCAGACACCGGCGGACGACGGCGCGTCACATCGCGAGGAAATTCCCCAGCAGGACCTTCCCTCCATCGGAAAAAAGGGACTCGGGATGGAACTGGACGCCCCACACCGGTAGTTCGCGATGGCGCATGGCCTGGATCTCGCGACCCGCCTCGTCGTCCGACCATGCCACCGGGACCAGGACCGAAGGAAGGGCCTCGGGATCGGTCACCAGCGAGTGATATCGCGTGACGGTCAGGGGCGAGGGCAGACCCTCGAAGATCCCTTCCCCGGTGTGCTCGATCGGATCGGTCTTGCCGTGCATGACGCGCCCGGCCCGTATCGTCCGCCCACCGTAGGCCTCGCCGATGGCCTGATGCCCGAGGCATACGCCGAGGATCGGCACCGACTCGCCGAGGGCGCGCACCAGCTCGACGCTCACTCCCGCCTCGCCGGGCGTGCACGGCCCGGGTGAGATCACGATCCGGGACGGTCCGAGTGCCCGCAGCTCGTCGATCGAGTACTCGTCGTTGCGGACGACGCGGGGCTCCCCGCCCAGCTCGCCGAGAAACTGGACGAGGTTGAAGGTGAAGGAGTCGTAGTTGTCGAGAACCAGGAGCACGGGCGCGAATCGGGTCGTGGGGCGAGGAGCCGCTTGCCTGCGACGAGGCGCAGCCGACATGGTGGAACGTGGCGAGCCGTCGACGTCGAGGGAAGACGGATCTCGCCGAGTGAACTCGCGGGGGGCCGCGTTCGTAGAACCAGCGTACCCCCTCGCTCCTTCCGACCGGAGACCGTGTGATTCGAGCCTGCCTCGTCTGCTCGACCCCGTTCGACGAGAACGAGGTCCTCGAGTTTCTGCCGCGGGGGCGTCGGGTCGCCTTCGACGCGGGGCGGGGCCGGCTCTGGGTCGTGTGCGCCACGTGCCGGCGCTGGTCGCTGGTACCGCTCGAGGATCGCTGGGAGGCCGTCGAGGAGCTGGAGAAGGCGGTGAGGGACCGGGGTCGCGTGCTGTCGTCGACCGACACCATCGCCCTGCTCAAGGTGGGGCCACTCGAGGTCGTCCGGGTCGGAGGCGCGAGCCGGAGCGAGGAGGCGTGGTGGCGCTACGGCCGCGAGCTCGTTCGCCGACGGGAGTCGTACGGAAAGCTGACGTTCGCGGCGGGCGCCGCGAGCGCGGCCGTCGTTCTCGGGGGATGGGCGACCGGCGGCATGTCCTTCATCGGCGCGTGGTGGCTGTGGAGTCAGGCACCCGACGGCATCAAACGCAGTGCCCGCTGGTTCCGCTTCGGCTCGGCGGCCTGGCGCGGCCGGTACGCGTGCGACCGGTGCGGGCACGAGTTCCGCGACGTCTCCTTCCGCGAGCGGCAGAACCTCTTCGTCCTGCCACGCGCGGAGGATGAGACCGGCTTCGTCCTCGGCGCGCGCTGCCCGCGCTGCGGCGAGCGGGAAGAAGGGGGGCTGCGGCTGCACGATCGCGACGCGGAGCGCACGCTGCAGCGTGTCCTCGCCTATCACCATTTCGACGGTGCCTCGGCCCAGCGGGTGCGCTCGGCGAGTCGGCTCATCGAAGAGGCCGGGTCGCCCCGCGACCTCACCCGGATTCTCCTGCGCGGCGGGCGCCGCGTGGGCGACCTGCAGCGGACCGGCGCCATCGCGCTCGAGATCGCGGCCAACGAGTCGAGCGAGCAGCGGCTTCTGGAGATGGAGCTCGCCGAACTCGAGGCCGTGTGGCGCAAGGAAGAGGAGTTGGCCGCAATCATCGACGGCGAGCTGACCGACGTCCCGCTGCTCGAGACGCTGCGCCGCCGGGCTCTGGGCGCACTGCCTCAGTAGGCGGGCTGCCTCAGTAGGCGGGCTGCCTCAGTAGGCGGGCAGCCTCAGTAGTCGACGGGCCGCAGGTAGAAGGCCCCGATCGCCGACGACGACAACATGGCCACCGTCGGCAGCTCCCGCTTCCAGTGGGTCGACGACAGCCGGCGGTGGACCACGGCCACCTCGCCGGCGTCGAACCCGCTTCGCACCAGGTCGTCTTCCGTGTAGCCGCGCACCAGCCAGTGGAGGATGGGGTCGGCGGCCGCGTAGCCGATCCCCAGCTCGTCCTCGTCGTGGACGCCCTGGATCAGGTCGGCCGACGCCGGCTTGTCGACGATCTCGTCGGGCACACCCAGGTGGCGCGCCAGCGCCCACACCTGCGTCTTGAAGAGGTCACCGAGCGGATTGATCGGCGGCGAGTCGTCGGCGTGCCAGGTGTAGTAGCCGAGCAGGCGTTCGCTCTTGTTGCCGGTCCCCAGTGGCAGGGCGTGCAGCCGGGCCGACTGGTCGAACAGGATGACCGCCCGGGTGCGCGCCATCAGGTTGCCCCGCCGCTGGCCGTCGGCATCCGGCTCCTCTGCCTTCAGGTAGGCGTCGACCGGTCCCGTGATCTCGATGGTCCGGGAGTTCGCGCCCGTGGCCTCGAGTGCGAGGCGCGCATGCTCCAGGCTGTCCTCGCTGGACGTCGCGTAGGGCAGGCGGAATCCGTAGACGTTCTCGGGACCGAGCGCGCGGCAGGCCAGGAAGAGCGACACCGCGGAGTCCACACCCCCCGAGACTCCCAGGACCACGCTTCGGAATCCGCGGCGTTCGACCACCTCCTCACGGATGAAGCGGACCAGGGCGTTTTCGACCAGCGGCAGGTCCAACTCCAGCAGCGACGGGTCCGACGACACGATCGGTGCCGAGTTCGTCGCATCGTCTCGCCCGCGAAGCCCGATCTCGCCGAAGGAACCCGCAGCATCGCGGTCTTCGGCCGGTGGGCCGGCCGGGGCGTGTTCACCCCGAGTGGCGCGGCGAAGCGACCGCTGCAGGTGCGGGAGCATCTGCTCGAGGTCGGCCAGCATCGGCGATTCGGCGCGCACGCGCTCGACGCGGACGCCGTGGAGGGAGCCCTCGACGACGGCCTCCTCGAGGAGCGGCCCGCGGGCCAGAAC
>JAHHMJ010000359.1 GCA_018678395.1 Gemmatimonadota bacterium
GGAGCGACGCGGTGAACGACGGGTCGAGCCCGAGGATGCGCTGCAGGTGGGATTCCGCCTCGCCGAGTCGGCCGGCCGTCTGGAGCGCGATCGCCAGGCTGTGGTTGTAGGGCAATGACAGCGGGTCCATGCCCAGGGCGGTTTCCATGTAGTGGACGGCTTCGTCGAGTCGGCCCACCGCCTTCAGGAAGCGCGAGAACATGTGATGCGCCTCGGCCGACCCGGGGGTCAGCTCGAGAGCCTGGAGGTAGCTCGCCTCGGCCGCCTCGAAGTCCCACTCGTAGTACATCTGCACGTTCGCGAGCGCGAGGTGGCTTTCACCCGCATCGGACTCGAGTTCGAGCGCGTGCCGCGCGAAGGCCGCGGCCCGGGGGTAGGCGTCGTCCGCGGGCTCCGCACCGAGACTGGCGAGCAGGGTGTAGGCCGTGGCGAGGCCGGAGAAGGGCAGTGCGCAGCTCGGATCCATCTCCGCCGAGCGCTCCATGTGCCGGATGGCGAGCCGCGCATTCTCCGTAGTCCACTTGTTCCAGTGGAATCGGCCGCGTAGGTACTCGGTGTACGCCTCGGTGTCGTGCGTGTGGGATCGGATCAGTGCGGGCGCGGGCGGCGGCGCGGGAGTGGTGGCGGGGGCGTCGCCCGTGGATTGCGTTGCCGACGGCGCGTCGACGACGGGCGCGAGGTGTCCCTTGAGGCGGTCCACGATCGTGCGGGCCAGCTCGTCCTGCGTCTCGAAGATGTCGTCGAGACTCCGGTCGTAGACCTCCGAGAAGAGGTGGTACCCGTTGGCCGCGTCGATCAGCTGCGCGGCGATCCGGACTCGCCCGCCGGCTCGGCGTACCGAGCCCTCGAGCACGGTCTCGACACCAAGCTGCGCCGCGATGTCGCGGACGTCCTCGTTGCGCCCCTTGAAGGCGAAGGAGGAGGTGCGCGCCGTCACCCGCAGATCGTCCACTCGGGTGAGGGCGTTGATGATCTCCTCACTCACGCCGTCCGAGAAAAACTCGTTCTCGGGATCGGTGCTCATGTTCACGAAGGGCAGCACGGCGACGCTGCGCGGTTCGCGGGAGCGTGCCGGTCCCAGATCCGATTCGGTCGGGATCGCGAGCCCGTCGGTCGCCACGGCGAGAACCTCGATCGGCTGGCGCACGTTCTTGAGGCGGAACGGTCCCAGGGCCTGCGTCGACAGGTCGGTCTGATTCTTCAACTCGTCGGCGACCTTCGCCGAGATCAGGATCGACCCGGGGGTAGCCAGGCTCTGAATCCGGGCGGCGACGTTGACGCCGTCGCCCAGCACGCCGTTCTGGTCGTAGATCACGTCACCCGTGTGGATGCCGATCCGCAGGGCCACGCGGAGCCCCTGGCCCAACTGGCGCTGTACCTCCACGGCCGCCCGCACTGCCTCGATCGCACTGGGGAAGACCGACAGGGTGCCGTCGCCGAAGAACTGCAGGATGCGTCCGCCGTGCGCACCGATGGTCGTGTCGAGGACGGCCCGCTGCCGGTCGCGCTGCACACGGGCGCGCTCTTCGTCCTCCTGCATGAGCGCGGTGTAGCCCACCATGTCCGTGAAGACGATGGCCGAGAGCTGCCGCACCAGGGCCCGACCGGTCCCGGTGGTGGCGCCGTTCGGCACGTTGGTGAGAGTGGTGGTTTCGTCGCGCATGGTGTTCCCCGTACGGCAAATCCTCGACGACCGATTCGGGGTCCAGAGGAGTGGGGCTCAATCTAAAGGGAAGGCCAGGGGCGGTCACCGCTCCGGCGTCGCTGCGTTGGCGTCGACGCGTTGGTGTCGCCGGCCGGCGCCTTGCCCGCCGACCGACGTTCATTACTCTCCGGCGTGCTCGACTCCACTCTTCCGACTCGGCGCCGGTCTCTGCCCGGTGTGACCCTCGACCTCGAGGCCGCCCGAACGCCCGCGACGATTCTCGCGCTGCTGCACGTACGGGGAGCGGATCGACTGCGGTCGGTCGTTCTCCGCCGGAACCGTCGGACGCTGTGGTCGCTGACACGCCGCAGCACCGTCCTCAACCTGCATGAAGCGTACGCGCGCGCACCCGACTCTCTTCTCGACGCGTTCGCCGAACTCGTTCGAGGGGCGCCGTCCCGGAGTCGCGCCTACGATCGTGCGCGCCGGGAGGTGGCTGCGTGGCCGGGGGTGCACCGAGCCATGCGGGCGGCCGGCTGGAAGCCGCCGCGCTGCGCCGCCACCCCCGCACAGCGCGTCCATCTCCGGCGCCTCTATCGGTTCCTGAACGCGACGCGCTTCGAGGGCCGGCTGCCGGGAGCCATACCGATTCGGCTGTCCGGTCGCTTCAGGCGGCGCCTCGGGCAGATGGTGTCCGGGTACGACGCGGGTCGGCGGGTCGTACGCGAGATCGCTCTGAGCGTGGAGCTCATGCTGCGCGAGAACGACGCGCTGCGCATCGACACGCTGCTGCACGAGATGGCGCACGCCATTCACTTTCTGGACGAAGGTGGGCTCGATCACGGACCGCGATGGCGGTGGTGGGCTCGGCGGGTCGGGTGCGAACCGCGGGCCTGTCGCGAGGGACCGGTGCACCGGCCCCGGGAAGCCGGGGCGCTCATCACCCGGGTGCCGCCGTTGCCCGAGGGCTGGCGGGACCGGGCGGCGGGGGCTGCAGCGGTCGCCGGCGGAGGGGCCGGCGACGCGGTCGTGTCCGGCGCCCCCAGCTTCGGCGAGTCGCCTCAGGCGCGGCCGCGGAGCGCCAGTGCGGCGTCGACGACGGCGTCGGCGGTGAGTCCGAACTCCCGATAGAGCTCGTCGTACGGCGCACTGGCGCCGAAGCGGTCGATCCCGATCGAGACGCCCCGCTCGCCGATCCAGCGTTCCCATCCGGAGGTCGCTCCCGCTTCGATCGACACGGTCACGCAGTCGGCGGGAAGGACCTCGCGGCGATACGCGGCGTCCTGCCGGCGGAAGAGGTACCACGAAGGCAGGCTGACCACGCGGGTCGGGACACCCTGCTTCTGAAGTCGGCCCCGGGCGTCCAGGGCGAGAGCCACCTCGGAGCCGCTCGCCACGACCACGACCTCGGGCTCTCCGCCGTCCGCGTCGGCGAGTACGTAGCCTCCGCGGGCGAGGCCGTCCGCCGGGGCGAAGGCCACGCGATCGAGCGCCGGCACCTTCTGGCGTGTGAGGGCCAGGAACGTGGGTCCGTCGGCGCGCTGCGTCGCCAGGCGCCAGGCGACTGCGACCTCCTCCGGATCGGCAGGGCGCAAATCCATCAGGTTCGGGATCAGCCGGAGCGCCATGAGCTGCTCGATGGGCTGATGGGTGGGGCCGTCCTCACCGAGGCCGATCGAGTCGTGGGTGAAGACGTAGGTGACCGGTAGCTCCATGAGCGCCGCCAGCCGGATCGCGGGCCGCATGTAGTCCGAGAAGATCAGAAAGGTGCCCCCGAACGGGCGGATGCCGCCGTGCAGCGCCAGGCCGTTCATGATGCCGCCCATCGCGTGCTCGCGGATGCCGAAATGGAGCACGCGGCCGTCCGGGCGGTCTGCGAGGAGGCTGCCCCCGCCCGCGATGTCGGTCTTGTTCGAGCCACCGAGGTCGGCGGAACCGCCGATCAGCTCGGGGATCCGCGCCGCGAGCGCGTTGAGGACCTTGCCGGAACTGCCGCGTGTGGCGTCGTCCTTGCCGGCGAGGTCGGGGATGTCCGCGTCCCAGTCCTCGGGCAGATTCCGCCGGACCACGCTCCGCTCGAACTCGGCGGCGAGCGTGGGATGGGCGGCGCGATACGCTTCGAAGCGTGCTTCCCACTCGGTGCGCATCTCGCGACCGCGGTCGGCCGTGCGGCCCCACTCGGCGCGTGCCGCGCCAGGGACGTGGAACGGCTCGAGCGACGGATAGCCGAGGTTGCGCTTGGTGGCCTCGACCTCGTCGACGCCGAGCGGGGCGCCGTGGGCTCCCGCGGTGTCGGCTTTCCCGGGGCTGCCCCAGGCGATCACCGTCTTGAGGACGATCAGCGTGGGACGCTCGGTCTCGGCCCTGGCGGCGCGCATGGCCACGTCGAAGGCCGCGAGATCGTTGCCGTCGTCGACGTGCAGGATGTGCCAGCCGCTCGCGGCGAGCCGTGCTCCGTGGTCGGTCGAGGTCGCGAGGTCCGTGCGGCCTTCGATCGTGATGGAGTTGTCGTCGAAGACCCAGATCAGCTTGCCCAGCCGCTGGTGGCCGGCGAGTGCCGCGGCCTCCTGACTGATGCCCTCCATCAGGTCGCCGTCCGAGCAGAACGCGATCGTGTGGTGGTCGACGATCTCGTGGCCAGGCCGGTTGAAGCGGGCGGCGAGCCAGCGCTCGGCGAGCGCCATGCCGACGCTGTTGGAGACCCCCGCACCGAGCGGGCCCGTAGTGGTCTCGACCCCGGGCGTGTGTCCGACCTCCGGGTGGCCCGGGGTGAGCGAGCCCCACTGCCGGAAGTCCCGGATCTCGTCGAGCGAGAGGTCGTACCCCGACAGGTGCAGCAGCGAGTACAGCAGCATCGAGGCGTGCCCGATCGACAGCACGAAGCGATCTCGGTCGGGCCAGGCGGGGTCCGTCGGGTCGTGACGGAGATGCCGGGTGAAGAGCGAGAATCCGGCGGGCGCCAGGGCCATCGGGGTCCCGGGGTGTCCGGAGTTCGCGGCCTGGACGGCGTCCATCGACAGCACGCGGACGGCGTCCACGCAGAGGCGCTCGAGCTCGGTCATGGCGAGGAATGGCGGGTAGGGGGGGCGGACGGGCTCAGCCGACCACGAAGTTCAGGAGGCGGTTCGGGACGTGGATCACGCGGCGCACGGTCGCGTCCTCGAGGTGGCGCGCGACGTTCGCGTCCGCACGCGCTGCCGCTTCGGCGACCTCGGCGCTCGCGTCGACGTCGAGTGAGACCGTCCCGCGAAGCTTTCCATTCACCTGCACGGCGACTTCGAGCCGCTGCTCGCGGGCCTTCTC
>JAHHMJ010000255.1 GCA_018678395.1 Gemmatimonadota bacterium
CTCGCCGTCGCCTTCGCCGCCGAAAACCCGGACCTCGCCGCGACGCTCGGGGCCCTCGAAGCGGAAGACGTCCGGGCGCGGTGCCCGAGCCACGTCGCCCATCCGCTCGCGGAGCCGCGCGATCCCGTCCTCCCACTCCACCCCGTCACCCAGGCGCAGCGCGACGGCGGGACCGTCATCGCCGAAGAAGCGGAAGCCGGACATGGCGGCGGATTCGTCGGGGGTGACCGTGAGCGTGCGCTCGCGGCCGTCGCGCACGACGACGAACTCCGCCGGTTCGTTCGGCTCCAGGGCCCCGACCAGGCGCACGAATCGCTGCACCGGCAGGGACGTGCTCTCGGAGAGCCGGCGCTCTTCGCTGCTGTCCAGCGCCTCGAAGAGGCTGCGACCGGCCACGCGGATCACGATGTCGCCCTCTTCGAACCCGGCCTCGTCGGCCGGACCGTCGGACTGCACCTCCATGATGCGCGCGCCCTCGGAGTCGGCATCGGCGCCCTGCTCGTAGTCGATCGTCACGCCGATGATCGAGCGACGCTCGAAGGGCGCGATGGCCATCGCGGTCTCGATCGCAGGCATCGCCACACAGACGCAGTCCTCGATGGGATCGCCGTCGGGATCCACACACCGGCAGTCCCGATTCCGCTCCCGCTCCCGGTCCGGCTCCTGAGCCACGATCGAGGCGGGCACGGCCAGCGAGGCCGAGATCCCGAACACGCCCACCGCCACCATCCACCGGGCCGCCGAACGCCCGAGAAGCTTCCTGATCTGCATCGTCTTCCACCCAGTGAGGGGTTCACACTCGACCGGCCCGGCCGGCGAGCAGGGTCGCCGTCGACCCTTCGCCCGTTGGGATGCCGCCGGGGGGAGCCGGGGTTGCCCGGCCGATGCGCCCGACGACGTTCTAGAGCGGGATGTTCCCGTGCTTGCGGACCGGGTTGGCGTCGCGCTTGTTGCGCAGCATGTCGAGCGCGGACACGAGCCGGGGCCGCGTGTCCCGCGGGTCGATGACATCGTCGACGAAGCCGCGCGCCGCCGCGACGTAGGGGTGTGCGAGCGTCTCGCGATACTCCTCGATGCGCTTCTCCGTGGCGCTCTCCGGGTCCTCGGCGGCCGCGATCTCGCGCCGGAAGAGGATCTCGACGGCGCCCTTGGGACCCATCACCGCGATCTCGGCCGTCGGCCAGGCGAGGTTCAGATCGCCGCGGATGTGCTTCGAGTTCATGACGTCGTACGCGCCCCCGTAGGCCTTGCGGGTGATGACCGTGACCTTGGGCACCGTCGCCTCCGCGAACGCGTAGAGGAGCTTGGCCCCGTGTCGGATGATGCCGCCGTGCTCCTGCGCCACCCCGGGCAGGAAACCGGGCACGTCCTCCAGAACCACCAGCGGGATGTTGAAGGCGTCGCAGAAGCGAACGAACCGCGCACCCTTGTCCGATGAATCGATGTCCAGGACGCCGGCAAGCACGGCCGGCTGATTGGCCACGATCCCGACCGCATGGCCACCGACGTGGGCGAAGCCTACGAGGATGTTCGCCGCGAAATTCCGATGGACCTCGTAGAAGACACCGTCGTCCACGATCGCGCGGATCACGTCGTGCATGTCGTACGGCTTGTTCGGATTGTCCGGCACCAGCTCGAGCAATGCCTCATCACGGCGATCGGCCGGATCGTCGGACGTCCCGGGGGGCGGGAGCTCGGTGTTGTTCTGCGGCAGGTAACGCATGAGTTCACGGACCGCCGCCAGAGACTCGGGCTCGGAGTCGTGGGCGAAGTGGGCGACACCGCTGCGCGACGCGTGGACGTCGGCTCCGCCGAGCCCCTCCATGTCGATGTCCTCGTGGGTGACCGTCTTCACCACGTTCGGCCCCGTCACGAACATGTAGCTCGTACCGCGGACCATGTAGACGAAGTCGGTGATCGCGGGCGAGTACACGGCGCCGCCCGCGCACGGCCCGAGGATCACCGAGACCTGCGGCACCACCCCGCTGGCCAGCGTGTTGCGCAGGAAGATGTCGGCATATCCGCCCAGCGAAACCACCCCTTCCTGGATCCGGGCGCCGCCCGAGTCGTTCAGCCCGATCAACGGAGCGCCGTTCTTCAGGGCCAACTCCTGCAGTTTCACGATCTTCTCGGCGTGGGTTTCCGACAGCGACCCCCCGAGGACGGTGAAGTCCTGGCTGAAGAGGTAGACCAGCCGCCCGTGGATCGTGCCGTAGCCGGTCACGACGCCGTCGCCGAGGAACTCCTTGTCGGCCAGACCGAAATCACGCGAACGGTGGGTGACGAAGCGGTCGAGCTCGATGAACGAGCCCTCGTCGAGCAACAGGTCCACGCGCTCGCGAGCCGTCAGCTTGCCCCGTGCCCGCTGGGCCTCGACGCGAGCCTCTCCCCCGCCCAGCTGCGAACGTCGACGAAGATCTTCGAGGTGGGCGAGCTTCTCCTTCATCGACATGCGAGACGACTCCCGGCGGTGTTCGTGAGGGTCAACGGACGCCCGGATCGTTCCCGGCGTCCGGCACACAACGGAATCCAGCGGCCCGACCGAGGCCCTCCGGCACGCGACCGGTTCGCGGATTGGGAGCGTACGCCCGGTAGGCCGGCACCGGCCGCTGGCCGGCCTCCAACGCCACGAGCGCTCCCTCCTGGATGCATCCGATCCCGTGCTCTCGCAGCATCCGCCCGTCCTGGACCGACAGGGTACCCGTCGCCCCGGCGAAGCCCCGAATCTCCCGGACGGCCAGGGCCACCTGCTCCGCACCCCGGGTCCCCATCCGAACCGCACGCAGGAGGAGGGCGGCCGCATCGTACCCCGCGGCGGGAAGGGAGGGATCGACGAGTGAGCGCTGGAAGAGGCCTTCGTAGGCCTCGACGAAGGCGCGGTATCCGTCCCCGTCCAGCTCGACCCGCGGCGTCGCCATCACCACGCCCTCCGTGTACCGGTTCGACACCGACTCGCGCACCGCGGCGTCTCCCCACGCCGCCGTTCCCATCAGCTGCACGCCGAGGGTGTCGAGCGCGTAGAAGGCCGCCTGAGAGGCGATCGCCTGGACATCGTCACGGGGAATGGGAAGGACCAGCGCGTCCGGACGCAGTCCCTGGACCACCCGCATCACATCGCGGAAGAAGGTGTCCCCCGGATCGTACGTGAGGACGCGCAGGACCGACCCTCCTTCGGCCTGGAACACGTCGCCGAAGAGGCGTGCCTCCTCCGACGACGGCCCTTCGGTCGAGTGCAGAACGACCACCTGCCGGATCCCGACCCCGGAGGCCCACGATGCCAGCGCGAGCGGCGCGCCGGGGTCGACCGAGGCGAGCGAGTAGACCGACGGAGCCTCGGCGGGAAGCTCGACCGCAGTGGGCGAGATCACGGTCACTTCGGGAAGGCCCGCGTCGACCACGCGCAGGACGGACTCGTCCTGAAGGGGCCCGATGACCCCATCGACGCCCGCGTCCAGCGCCTCCCGTACCACGGCGAGAGCCCGGTCGGGGTCGCCCTGGTCGTCCAGGTACTCGACCTCGATCTCGGCCTCCTCGAAGCCGGACCTCGCGATCGCCGCGTCGACGCCGTCACGGATCTCCTGCGCAAACTCCTGGAGGAGCGGTGATCCGGTGAGCGGCAGCACGACGGCGATGCGAGCCGGTCGATCCGCGGGCAGCGCCCGCCCTTCGACGAGAGCACGCGCCAGCGCCTCGTCGGTCGGGCCGGGATCGGCGTCGAGCGCCGCCTGCGCGTATCCGACCGCACCGTCGCGATCGCCCGCGAGTTCGAGCCGCGTGGCGTACGCGAGCATCACCGGCACGGCGAGCGGGCTGCCCAGGGGAGCCTCCTGCAGCACACGGCCGAGCGTCTCACCGTCGAGGCGGTCGACGACCGAGCGTACCAGCGCCTCGGCCTCACCACCCTGCGGCGCGCGCTCCGGCGGCAACGCGAGCAGCACGCCCACCGCTTCGGCCGGCCGATCGGCCGCGGCCAACGCCTGGGCCCGCACACCCGCCACGGCAGTTTGACGGTCGTCGGTCGGAGGCAGCAGCCGAGCCAGTCGCTCGGCGTGAGCGGTCGCCTCGTCGACCCGGGCCTCCCGCGCATCGAGGCGTGCGAGCAGCAGCAGGGCGTCGACCGACACCTGCGTGGCCGGATACTCGTCCACCACCCGAGTGACCGCGAGCCGAGCCTGCTCGAGACGCTCGGCATCGAACGCCGTCGTCGCCTGCTCCAGGAGCCCGGCAGCCTCCCGTTCGATCTCGGCCGACGGGGTCCCCTCGACCAGAGTGATGCCGCGCGGGCCGTCCGGCTCGGATGTCCCGACACCGCCCACCGAGACGCAGGACGCCACGACACAGGACGCAGCGACGGACAGGGACAGGGCCCAGCG
>JAHHMJ010000400.1 GCA_018678395.1 Gemmatimonadota bacterium
GGTGGGTTTGAGGGGGCGTGGCCGGTGGCCGCGCCCCTTCTGACATCTGGCGGCCCGTGACAGGCGGTGTCATCCTGTGCCCATGAACATACTGATCGTCGGAAGCGGGGGCCGGGAGCACGCGATCGCCGCCAAGTTGCGGCGTGACGATCCCGGCGCCTCGATCTATGTGGCGCCAGGAAACCCCGGTACGGACGGGCCGGGGCAGAACGTCCCCTTGTCGGCGTCGGATCTCGGCGGGCTGGCCGATTTCGCCTCCGACCATGCGATCGACGTGACCGTGGTCGGGCCCGAACAGCCTCTCGCGGACGGGATCGCGGAGGTGTTCGAGGCGCGGGGTCTTCCGCTGTTCGGGCCATCGCGACGGGCGGCCCGGCTGGAGTCGTCGAAAGTCTTCTCCAAGCAGCTCATGCGCGACTGCGGCGTGCCCACGGCAGGGTTCGAGATCTTTACGGAGTACGGCCGCGCCGCGGACTACGTCACGGGCATCGAACCGCCGATCGTCGTGAAGGCGTCCGGGCTGGCGGCCGGCAAGGGCGCCGTGGTGGCCGAATCGGTCGACGATGCGCTGACCGCCCTGCGCGAGATGCTGGTGGAAGACCGGTTCGGCGAAGCCGGCCGGGAGGTCGTGGTCGAGGAGTTCATGCCCGGCGCAGAACTCTCCGTGTTCTTCCTGACCGACGGTGAGAATGCCGTTCCCCTGGTGCCGTCTCGCGATCACAAGAGGCGATTCGAGGGCGACCGCGGGCCCAACACCGGCGGCATGGGAGCCTACGCACCGGTGGCGGACGGAACCGCCGAGCTGGTCGAGCAGGCACGCCGTGAGGTCGCGGATCCGATTCTGCGGGGCATGGCCGAGCGCGGTTACCCGTACCGGGGTTTTTTGTACGCCGGACTGATGCTCACGCCCGAGGGCGTGAAGGTAGTCGAGTTCAACTGCCGGCTCGGCGACCCCGAGGCGCAGGTCGTCCTTCCCCTGACCGGGGCGGGACTGGCGGAGCCCATGGCGGCGATCGCCCGCGGTGAGAGCGTCGCCGGGTGGACGGCCGGAGTGTCCACGGGCGCGGCCCTGGTCACGGTCGTCGTGAGCGGCGGGTATCCGGGCCCCTATCCGAAGGGTGTTCCGATGGACCTCCCGGTCGACCTGGAAGCGGCCGACGTCCACCTGTACCATGCCGGCACGGCGCGGGAAGACGGCCGGCTGGTCACGTCGGGCGGACGGGTCGTCGGGGTGACCGGCCTGGGAAGCGACCTCGCGGAGGCGGCGACCCGGAGCCGGGAGGCCGCCGCACGGGTGCGCTTCGAGGGAGCCGCGTGGCGGACGGACATCGGGCACTCCGAGATCGAAACGTCCGCGGGCTGACCGTGGTCTCCCGTCGGTGAGCTAGCCATGCCGGAGTTGCCTGAGGTCGAGACCATCCGCCGCGATCTGGAGCCGGAGCTCAGCGGCCGCGTCATCACCGATGTCGAGGTCCACAAAGCCGATATCGTGCTCCCCCCGCACGATGCTCGCTCGTTCGGCAGGGCGCTGAGACGCCGGACTGTCGTCAGCGTCGGTCGCCGCGCCAAGTACCTTCTCTTCTACCTGGATACAGATTCCGTCGTCCAGGTTCAGCTTCGTATGAGCGGCCGGTTCGCGCTCGGGCGGGAAGTCCCCGACCCCGAGGAGTTCCGGCACATCGCGGCTCGGTTCCGCCTCGACGATGGGCGGACGCTGTTCTACGACGACATGCGTCGCCTGGGCGGATTTCGCCTGCTCGCCCGCCGCGACTGGGACCTCGAAGCAGCGCGCCTCGGCCCCGAACCGCTCGAGCGCGGGTACCGGGCCGCTCACCTGGCCGACGCGCTCGCCGCGACACGGTCGCCCGTCAAGAACGCCCTGATGGATCAGCGACGCCTGGCCGGCGTCGGAAACATCTACGCGTCGGAGGCGCTCTTCCGGGCGCGCGTCGACCCGCGCCTTCCCGGGCGGGACGTCGGACCGGACCCGGTGAGACGGCTACACCGGGCAGTGCGGAGCGTGCTCCGGGACGCCCTGCGGGAGGCTGGAACTTCGTTCCGTAACTATCGGGCCGTGAACGGAAGATCGGGCGCGTTTCAGTTCAGCCTGGAGGTGTACGGGCGAGAGGGTGAGCCGTGCCGGAAATGCGGCAGTGCCATCCTGCGAATCGTTCAGGCCGGGCGCAGCACCTTCTTCTGCCCGTCCTGCCAGGCCTGAACCGGGGCCGCCCCCGCGGGCGCCGTCGGCCGGGGAAGGACCTTCAGCTGACGCGCGACTCCAGGCGCAGGTGCCGCACCATGGGCACTCCCTCTGCCACCTCCAGGATGGCCACGCTCGGGGGATGCCCCTTCTGCGCCTTCCCGGCGGCTCCCGGGTTCACGATCAGAATATCTCCCACCGCGTCACACCGGGGCACGTGCGTGTGGCCGTGCACGATCACCTTCGCATCGGGAAAGCGGGCCAGGAGGAGACGGTAGTCGGGGTGCACCTGGTGACCGTGGATCACCGCGACGCGCACGCCCGCCACGTCCAGCACGGCCTCTTCCGGCGCGATCGCCCGAACATCGACCCGATCCACGTTGCCCGACACGGCCGTGACCGGCGCGATTGCCGCGAGATCGGTGAGGTGGTCCACGTCCTCCACATCTCCCGCGTGGATCAAGCGTTCCACCCCCGCAAGAGCCTGGAAGATTTCCGCGCGCAGATGTCCGTGCGTGTCGCTGATCAGACCCACGCGCGCCCGCGGGGTCTCAGCCATCCCTCGACTCCTCCTCGCCGGTCCACCGGTAACCGACTGCATGATCGACATCCATGTGATCCAGGACGCGGGCTACCACGAAGTCGACGAGGTCTCCTATCTGGCCCGGATCGTGGTAGAAGCCCGGTGAAGCCGGCATGATGACCGCCCCAAGCTGCGCCAGGCGGAGCATGTTCTCCAGGTGGATCGCCGAGAGCGGCGTCTCGCGAACCA
>JAHHMJ010000588.1 GCA_018678395.1 Gemmatimonadota bacterium
CGGTTCGATCCCTCTCCTCCAGTAGCCGCGTCAGCCGGGCATCCTCGGCGGGATCGAGTTCCTCCGGCCGATCCGCCGACACCATGGGCCCGACGTGGCGCACGCCGGGCTCCGGGTCGGAGGGAAAGTCCAGAGCCGCATCGGTCATGCTGACGACCGGCATGTCGCGGTAGGTGAACGGCTGCAGCCAGCTGTACTCCACCCAGCGACGCAGTGGGAATCCCGTCTTCCGGGCGTAGGCCTTCAGCGCCGCACGGCGATCACAGCCCAGGGACCGGAGGCCGGCGCGGGTACGCAGCCACCAGATCTCGGCCCTTTGACGGGCCCAGGTACGCTCGAGCCGCAGACGTCCCGCTGGCCCCACAGGCTTCGGGATCAGCCCATACCGGATGGGCGGGACCCCCGCGCGCCTGGTGAAGGGATACCACTGGCTCAGCAGGGTGAAGGGGAGGCCGTGATGCGCAGCGGTCAGCGCCATCTCATGCAACTCGACGTGTAGCAGGAGGAAATCGATCCGGTGCCGCGCCACGGCCTCCACCAGATCCCCACGCTCCATGGTCTCGAGGGCGCGGCGGCGTCGCTCCGGTGCGGTGCGGAGTGCCCGCATTGCCCGCCGGAGTCGCCCGTCGCCGGACGCGTGCTCCGGCGCGGCCCCCGGATCGGCCGGGATGGCCTCCAACTGCACGTATTCGAAACCCGCCGACTCGACCTTGTCTCGCAGGTCCCACGGGCAACCGATGAGCGCATCGTGGCCCTCCTGTCGCAGCCTCCGCGCCACCTCGAGAGCGGCGTGAAGAATCCCGTTCATGGCGGGAATCACCGTCAGGATGCGCGCCATGGTACCGTCTCGCTCGAGAGGAGGGGGTGTGCCTGGGAGGCGGTGCGGTGATCGGCACCGCGCAGCCGGGTGGTCGTGGTGTTCGGCGACGTCACGAGGCTGGGGCGCCGGCTGCGGGCGCGCCGTCCGCCTCGTCGAACCAGGTGTCGAGTGCGGCGGCCAGCTCCGGGCTGTGGTGCTGGGTCACCGACGCTGCATCCCAACCCGACACGTGCACCACCCCGCGCGGCTGCTGGAGAACGGTGGACCAATCGCGCCTGGGATCCGAGTCGCCCTCGATCTCGAAATCCCGTGAGAGAAAGAGCCGCGTGGGGATCTCCGTCGCCGCGAGCCGAAAGCCATTGAGCGCCGCGAGGTTCGCCTCCAACACCGCCGTGCTCCGCAGCTCCTGGCGGGTGGCCGAGTCGAGGCTGCGGCTCCGAACCATACGAGCCAGAGCCTGTCCTTTCTGCGCGACGAATTCGCGGCGATCCTTCCACTCGGCGTCCATGAAGTCGCGCCAGTAGAGGTGCGCCCGATTCAGAACGAACCCGAGCTTGCCCGGTACGTTGGCCGGCCCGTCGCCCACGAGGCCCTCCTCGAGGGCTGCGGGGTCCAGGAGGGAGAGGGAGAGGGGCGGACGCCCGCGTGCCTCGAGTCGTATGGCCATCTCCAGCGCCGCCGCCGCGCCCCAGCAGATACCGAAGAGGTGA
Source organism: Gemmatimonadota bacterium (assembly GCA_018678395.1). Lineage (GTDB taxonomy): Bacteria > Gemmatimonadota > Gemmatimonadetes > Longimicrobiales > Gaopeijiaceae > Gaopeijia. The sequence continues at coordinate 1,531 of JAHHMJ010000588.1, forward strand.
ATGGGGCCGTCGCCGAGTGGCTCGAGTCGAGTGATGAAGTCGTCCGCGATCTCCCCCATGTCCGTGAGTGGCGTCTCCTCGACGTCCACGCCTCGCGACTGCAGGCCGTAGAGGGACCGGCGGGGGCTCAGGTGGTCGACCAGCCGGGTGAAGAGCAGGAGATTCCCGCGGGCGCCGGGCACGGCCACGATGGGAGCGTGGACGCCGCCATCTCGCAGCACCACCAGGGAACCGCCGGAATCGTCGTCGGGAGCCCCCGCCGCCTCGAGGACGGCACCCAGCGTACGACCCGCGGCGAGCGCCGCCATCGGAACCGGTCGGCCGAGCGTCTCTTCGAGTCGGGCCAGCAGACGGGCCCCCTGCAGGGAGGTGCCTCCCAGAGCGAAGAAATCGTCGTCGACCTCGGCGCTGTCGACTCCGAGGATCTGGCACCAGGTGCGGCGAACCAGTCCCGCGACCCCCGGGGGGATGCGCGCGTTCGCGGGGTCGGAGCCCCAGGCATCCTCCGCATCGCTCGACAGGATCCCACCGGGCCGATCGGGCTCGGCAACGTCGACGACCGCGGCCAGCCGCGCCCCCGGAGCCGCCTGGGCGAGCGCCACGCAGGCCTCGACCACGCCTCGCAGCAGGCCCTCGGCGTCGAACCCCGCGTCGTGGACCAGAGTCAGTTCGAGGCGATCACCCACACGCGCGGCCTGGAGAACCAGCGGGAATCCCGCGTCCAGAGTCGCCCGCACGGGAGTCATGCGGACTCCCTGCCACTCGGGGTGTTCGGCCCGGGTCAGGTTCGTGACCACCAGCAGATCGAAGAGCGCCCCGGTTGCATCGGGAGCCTGTCCCTGGATCTGGTCGAGAGAAACGTGCTCGTGGGGCATGCGCTCGATCGGAGTGCGTTGGAGCTCCTGCATCCACTCCGAGAGGGCCCGATCCGGGTCCAGCTGGAAGCGCGCCGGCACGTTGTTCACGAATGAGCCGATGATTTCCTCGACTCCCTCGAGTTCCGCGGGACGGCCCGCAACCGTGAGTCCGAGGGTGACGTCCCGCCGACCGGTGCGGCGGCCCGCCTCGGCGGCCACGGCCGCGAGAACCGGAACCGTGAGGCTCACTCTCCACGATCCCGCGGCCGACTCCAGATCCGCCGTCTCGGCTTCGGTCAGGGATCGACGGGTGGTGTGGCGGTCTGCCCCGTCCCGGGGCGCAGGAGCCAGCAGTGTGGCGCCCTCCAGTCCCTCCAACGCAGTGCGCCAGTATCGGCGCGATGCCGCGGCATCCCGCTCCTGCAGCCACGCCACGTAGTTCCGGAAGGGTGGCGCCGGCGCCAGGTCGGGCGACCGGTCGGAGGCGAGGGTATCGTAGAGCGTCCCCAGCTCCTGCATGAGGAGGTCGAAGCTCCAGCGGTCCGCCACCAGATGGTGCACGGTCCAGATCAGCCGGTGGTGGTCCGGGCCGAGGCGGAGTACGAGGAATCGGAGGAGTGGGGCCCGGGCGACCTCGAAGGGGGTCCTCTCGTCACGGGCTCGGAGGGCCTCGGCCTCGGCGTCCCGGTCCGCCTCCGGAAGGTGGGTGAGGTCTTCCACCACGAAAGGGACGCGTACGTCACGGCGCACCACCTGCAGGGGACGCTCCACCCGCTCCCACAGGACCCCCGTGCGCAGAGCGGGATGGCGCACGACCAGTCGCTGGACCGCATTCTCGAGCGAGTCGACCGCGAGCGCCCCTCGCACCTCGTAACAGATCTGGTTCGCCAGCACGCCGCGCTGCCCCGCCGACACCTCGTGCAGGAGCATGAGCCGCTGCATCGGCGTCAGTGGGTAGATGTCGTCGACGTTCTTCGGCGCCATGTCAGCCCTCGTCGATCTCGGCCAGCAGATCTGCGACGTGCTCCAGGCCGGCGGCATCGAGGCCGGCGAGGTCGAATGTGCTCGCTTCCGGTGCCCGCGAAACCTCGTCGAGGGCCCTCGCGAGCTGCGTTGCGAATTCGGCGACGGTCTCGGCTCGGTGAAGCGCCGTGGAGTACTCCACCGCGAACACCAGCGTTTCACCGTCGCGCCAGGCGTTGATCTCGAGGGTGTAGGCTCGCGGTGCGGCGGACGCCCGGTCCAGTCCCTCGGGGGCGGCCACCATCCGAAACGGAGCCCAGGGCGGGACCAGGTCGTGGGCGGTTCCGAGATAGTTGAACAGCAGGGTGGAGGCGGGACGTGACGCGAGGGCGTCGCGGACGGCGGCGTCCGGGTTCAGATAGCGCGCCAGACCGTGGGCGCCCCCACCGAGCGGAAGCGCGTCCAGGGCTCGGTCGACGGCCGTCAGGGCTTCGGCGGGAGAACTCGTGGCCAGGGCGATCACCACGGGCGTCGACACGGTGAACCATCCCACGGTCCGCGACACGTCCACCGAAGGCCCCAGCACATCGCGGCCCACCGACTCCAGATCCAGCTGCAGCCCGTCGGCGCCGGCCCATCGCACCCAGCTGAGGGTCAGGCCCGCGACCAGCAATCGGTGGAGAGAGGGAGGGCCACGCTCGGATCCGCGCGATACGAGAGCCGCCGTCACCTCCGGATCCAGCGCCAGACGGTGCACCGCGGATGTGGATACCCGGTTCGCTTCGGGACCCGCTTCGATGTCGGTGGGCACAGTGCTCCACGCCGTGGGAACGCGTTCGCTCGACCAGTGCCGCGCCATCGCGGGTAGCTCGGGCTCGGAGGCCTTCCGCTCGAGACCCCGAGCCCACGCGAGGGCCGAGGTCGT
>JAHHMJ010000090.1 GCA_018678395.1 Gemmatimonadota bacterium
GATCCGGGTGGGGGCTTCGTCGTCCCACTCCCGCTGGGGTGCGGTGGCTCAGAGGGCTGCCTGGTGCGTCGCCTGCCGAGCCCCGGGGCTGCGCTCGAACGTGTACAGGAAGTTCGTGAAGCCTTCATCGTAGTCCGACAGGCCGTTTTGCCCGGTCATCTTGAGCCGCATGTCGTAGACCTGCTTCATTCCCGAGCTGACCACACCTGCGAGGGCGCCGGGGTCGGGGCGGAGTGCGTGGAAGGCGTCACGCAGCTCGGTCCGCAGCCCGGCGTGGTCCACGGCCTCCCGGAACGCCTCCGGGTCCTCGCCCGCCAGCACCCGCAGCTGACGATGCATGCGCTCCGCCCGCGCCGCCTGAACGAGGAGCGGGTCGCCCGAGCCATGGAGCGCGAGGTACGCCAGGGCCTGCGCATGCAGCTCCTTCCAGTACCCCTTCCGGTGCACGAACTCGTGCGCGATGATGTGCGCCTCGAAGATCCCCGTGTCCTTGAAGATCGCGACGTCGCCGCTCAGCATGTCGCACGCGCCCATGGCGAACGGGAACACCAGCGATGCCAGGGTGACGTTGCGGATCTGGCTGCTGGTCTCGACCCGCTGCCCCGTGACCGAGGCGATGTAGTCGGTCAGCACCCGGTTCACCTTCACGGCCAGTTCGTCTCGCGGAACGCGATCCTCCACCCAGCCGTCGTTGAGCAGTGCTCCGAGTCGCGCGATCTCGTCCCGCCGCAGCGCGGTCGGTTGCGCATCGAGTCGGTCCACGTCGGACCCGAACTCCGTGTTGAAGTCGATGCGCCGCATCGACTGCCGGGCCGTCCAATCCTTGGCGACGCTCCCGGCGTAGAGCCCGAGCGCAGCCACCTGCACCACGCGTCCGGGAAGGGTGGCGCCCAGGAGGATCCTGGCGGCGATCGGGGCGGCCACGGCGAGGTCCGTCAGGGAGACCGGGCTGTAGGTCGCGTCGTTGGGAATGTGCAGTTCATCCATGGAAGCTCCTACGGGTGCCGGGGGCAGGCGGTTCCATGACGGGCTGCGCCACGGCCGAGTCCGACGGGCCGCGGGATCCCCGTCGCCCTTCGGCGTCTTGCCCTTCCCAGGGCCCCACCCTCCATTGCCGAACCCTCCAACACGAGCAGCCCATGACCGACGTTTCCTCCTCGCCCGCTCGACCTCCCCGTCCCATCGCGGTCGCCACCTGGGACGACCTGGCCGATCGGACCCCCTCACACGCACTGGTCGCGGGAGTCGACCTGGTCGTGATCCGCATGGACGACGAGGTCTCGGTCCTGTACGGCCGCTGCCTGCATCGAGGCGCGCTGCTCTCCGACGGGCACGTGGACGGACCGAACCTGATCTGCGGGCTGCACGGCTGGGACTATCGGGTCGACTCGGGGGTGAGCGAGTACGAGAACGCCGAGACACTGGAGCGCTTCCGGTCCTGGGTGGAGGACGGCTCGGTGTGGGTCGACGAGGCCGAGGTCGGGGCCTGGGCCGAGGACCATCCCCAGCCGTGGGACCGCGACGCCTACCTCGGAGCCTTCCAGGACCCGCACGGCACCCCCGAGGAGCCCCACAACGCCTACATCCAGCGACTGGCCCGCGAGGGCTACGACGGGGTCGGCCACCACGGGCCCGTGTCCGCGATGGGGATCCCCCTCACCGAACTCCCCCGCTGGGACGACATCCAGATCCTGACCGCCCAGCTGGCTCGACGTCCCCTCGCCGACGATGCCTCGATCGACACCGAAGTCGTCATCGGTCCTCGGGCGCGCCGCCCGCTGACCCTCTCGATACCCCTCTTCGTCAGCGACATGAGCTTCGGGGCCCTCTCCGAAGAGGCCAAGGTCGCACTGGCGAAGGGCGCCGAGAGCGCGGGCACCGGGATCTGCAGCGGCGAAGGCGGCGTGCTTCCGAGCGAGCAGGCGGCGAACTCCCGCTACTTCTACGAGCTCGCCACGGCCCGCTTCGGGTGGAGCCTCGAGCGGGTGCGTGACGTGCAAGCCCTGCACTTCAAGGGGGGTCAGGGCGCGAAAACCGGGACCGGCGGCCACCTGCCCGGGGCCAAGGTCAACGCCCGCATCGCCGAGGTCCGCGGGTTGGAGCCCGGACAGGACGCCGTCAGCCCCTCACGATTCCCGGACCTCGAAACGCCGGGGGACTTCGCCGAAGTGGCCGAGGCCGTGCGGGACGCCTCGGGAGGGATCCCGATCGGCTTCAAGCTCTCTGCTCAGCACATCGAGGCCGATCTCGACTTCGCCCTGGAGGCCGGCGCGGACTACGTGATCCTGGATGGTCGGGGCGGGGGCACCGGGGCCGCGCCGAACGTGTTCAAGAACCACATCTCCGTCCCGACGCTGCCGGCCCTCGCCCGGGCGCGCCGCCACCTCGACGCGAGCGCAGCGGGCGATGTCACCCTCATCGTGACGGGGGGTCTGCGCACGGACGCCGACTTCGTGAAGGCCCTCGCTCTCGGCGCGGATGCCGTCGCGGTGTCGAATGCGGCGCTCCAGGCGATCGGCTGTCTGGGCATGCGGGCGTGTCACACGAACAACTGCCCGGTCGGCATCGCTACACAGAAGGACCACCTGCGCGCGCGCCTCATCGTCGAGGCGTCGGCCCAGCGACTGACCAACTGGTTCGAGGCCACGGTCGGCTTGATGAAGGTGCTCGCGCGTGCCTGCGGCCACTCCAGCCTGGCCGAGTTCGAGATCGACGACCTCACCACCTGGAAGCACGACGTAGCACGCCTGACGGGCGTGCGCTTCTCGGGGGTCGGGCCGCCGGACTGGCCCGCGGTGTGAGCGCGCGCGGCGAGGCCTCCGCGGCGTGGGCCGACCGCTGGATCGACACGCGGCTGCAGGCGCACCACGCCGTGCAACTTCTCGCTTCGTTCGCGGGCGAGTTCCTCGAGCCCAGAGACGACGACGGGCACCGAAGCCTCTGCTGGGTGGCGGAGCGCTCCGTGCTGGCCACCGGATCGGCGGAGCGGGGCGATGCGCCGCTCACGGTGACGTTCGATCCCGCGACCTTCGTGATGGGGTTGGTTCCCGGCGACCTCGATCGGAGCGCCGAGCGGGGGCCGGCGCGGGACCTCGAACCGGACGCCGCGAAGTACAGCCTGGGGTTGCGAGGAAGCACGCTGACGGACGCCCGCACCTGGCTGCGCGATCGGATCGCCGTGGCGACGGGCATCGAACCCACCCTCGCTCCACCGGAGTACTCCATCCCGGAGCACCCGGTGACCCGCAACCTGCCCTTCGCACCCGACGAGGACGCCGCCGCCGAGTTGCGCAACTGGTTCGCCTCGGCGGCCGCCGTGCTGTTCCCCTACGCTCAGCGCGAGGAGGCCAGCCCTCTGCGGTGCTGGCCGCACCACTTCGACATCGCGACGCTGATCGAAGTCCGCCCGGCGATCGAGGTCCGCCCCGCGGGCGAAGAGGCGTCGGCCCGGACCGTGGGTGTGGGCATGACCCCCGGAGACGCGTCGACCGCGCTACCCTACGGCTACGTGACGCCCCACCCCTACCCGTGGGAGCGGCCCCGTCCGCCCCTCGACTTCGGCCACTGGCACACCGACGGATGGCTGGGCGCGGTGCTCCCCGCCGAAGCCTGGAAAGGTGAGGGCGGGACGGTCCGTGCCGAGCGGTTCTTCGAGCAGGCCGTGCGCATCGCCGAAGCCCTGCTCACTCCTCCCTGAGGGCCATGCCGGGCCGTACACGTACGGCACGCAGGGCCGGAATCACGCACGCCGCGGCCCCCACGAGAGCGAAGAGAGCCGCCGAGGCCCCGAACGCCAGCGGGTCCCGGCCCGATACGGAGAACAGGATCGACTCCAGGAGCCGTGAGCCCGCTGCCGCGATCGCCAGACCGATCACGAGACCGGCCGCGACCAGGCGCAGACCCTGGAGCGTGACCATGGTCACGACGTCCGCGGCCCGGGCACCCAACGCCATGCGGACCCCGATCTCCCGGACGCGCCGCGCCACCGCGAAAGACAGCACGCCGTAGAGCCCGACCGCCGCGAGCAGCGCGGCGACCGCAGCGAACAGCGTCACGAGGAAGGCCGTGATTCGCGGCCGGGCCGTCGATGCACGCACCACGGCATCCATGGTCTGCACCCGCGTCAGGGGCACCGCCGGATCGACCCCGGCCACGGCCCGCCTCAGCCCGGCGACCGCCTCCGCCGCATCGGCTCGCGTGCGCACGACGAGCGTCATGAACGGGAAGTACGGAGCCTGCGCCACGGTGTGGTACGCCATCGGCCTGGGCGCATCGGTCAGATCGGCGTGCACCACGTCCTCGACCACGCCGACCACCGTCCACGGCTCGAGATCGTCCCAGTTGATGGCCAGTGGTCGCCCGATCGGGTTCTCGCCGGGCCAGGTCCGCTCTACGAGGGATCGGCTCACGACCACCACCCGCTCCGAATCCTGGCGGTCGGTGGCTTCGAATGCCCGCCCCTGGACGAGGGCGATGCCCATCGCCCCGAAGTAGTCGCCGGTGACCGTCCGGATGTCGGCGACGAGCCATTCCTCGCGAGGGGGGACGGCGCGGTCGGCCGCATGAAACGAGGTGGCCGAGCCGAGTCCGTCCAGAGGCAGGAAGCTCACGCCCCCGGCCGCGTCGGCTCCCGGCAGCGACGCGAGCCGGGGCTCCAGCGCGTCGAAGAAGCGAATGTCGGGCTCGGTCCCGGCGTAGCGGGGCCCTGCGAGGTTCACCCGGCCCGTCACGACCCGGGCCGCATCGAAACCCGTCTCGGCATTCGTGATGGAGTCGAAGCTCCGGACCAGCAGCCCGGCCGTCGTGAGCAGGACGACCGAGAGCGCGACCTCGGCGACCACCAGCAGCCTCCGGACCCGCCCGCCCCCGCGTCCGACGCGGCGGCCCTCCGCTCCGAGGGTGGCCGCCGGCCCCCGACGCCCGGCCGACACCGCCGGAGCCAACCCGAAGAACAGGCCGGTCCCGGCCGTTACGGCGGCCGCGAAGGCCAGGACGCCGATGTCGAGGCCGACATCCCCGAGCCGCGGGATGGTGAAGGATTCCATCAGGGCGGGAGTGAGGAGGCGCGTACCGAGCCAGGCGACCCCGATTCCCGCGAAGCCTCCGAGGGCCGCCAGAACCAGGCTCTCGACGACCAGTTGGCCGGCGAGTCCTCCCCGGGAGGCGCCGAGTGCCGTACGTACGGCCAGCTCGCCGCTCCGGTCCGTCGCCCGAGCTAGTGTGAGGTTGGCGACGTTCACGCAGGCGACCAGCAACAGGACGCCCACGGCGCCGAAGAGGATCCAGAGGGGCGCCCGCACATCGCCGAGGACCTCTCCGCGCAACTCTTCGACCTGTACGTACCATCCGGCGTTGAAGTCCGGGTGCGTCGCTCGCAGCCCTGCGGTGATCGACTGCAACTCCCTCCGCACATCGGCCAGCTCCGCACCCGCGGCACGCCGGGCCACGACGTTCAGGAAACGACCCGAGTTGGTCTGGTCCCCCATGGCGGACAGCGGCATGGCCAGCAGAAGCAGTGACCCGTCGGCGAAGGGCAGGTGGACCGCGGGGAGGACACCCACCACCTCGGCCGACGTCCCGTTCACGGTCAGCGTGCGCCCGATCGCGTCGGGATCTCCCCCGAGCAGTTCCAGCCACCCGAGCCGACTGAGCACCACCTGGCCCCCGTCGGCGGCTCCCGCCGCGGGAGAGAAGCCCGGCCCGGATTCGGGTTCGACCCCCAGAACCTCCAGGTAGCCCGGGGTGACGACGCTCGACATGACCTCGCGTGGATCGTCGCCCGCCGAGACCAGCCGCGGCTGCGGCAGGACGATGCCCTCGGCGGCGACGATGGACGCTGCTTCACGCCACGCCGCCACATTCCCGGGGTTGGCGACGTTCCGGTCCACCGCGCGGGGGAGATGCGCCTCGTAGACCGCCACGAGGCCCTCGGGATCGTGGTACGGCAGGGGATCGAGCAGGACCGCCTTCACCACCGAGAAGAGCGCGACCGTACCCCCGATGCCCAGCGCCGTGGTGAGGATCGCCAGCCCGCCGAAGACCGGGTCCCTGCGAAGGCGCCGCAATGCGAACCGAAAGGCGGTGCTCACCGCTCCCCCTCCCCACCCGGGGCTCCGTCGATAGTGGTAGACCAGCCGAGCCACCTCGGCCGCGAGCCACACCTCTCGCCCCAACCCGGGGCGACGCATCGAATACTCTTCGGCGAGATCGCCGCGGATCGACGCCCCACGGACACCGCCGGGCAGCCCCCGCCGAAGCGCTCGGGCGGCCCAATCCGGAAGACGGTGAGGCGTCGGGCTCACGTTCCCTCCAGCACCTCGTCGAGCCCCCGCCACAAGGTCTCCAGCGCCCGGCGGGACGTACGCAGTGCATCGATGCCATCCGGTGTCACCTCGAAGTGCCGCAACGGAGCGCTGCGGCGTGAGTCTCGGGGTAGACGCTCTTCCCAACGGACGAGACCCTTGCGCTCGAGTCGGTCGAGCGTCGTGTAGAAGGCGCCCCGCGACACCGAGCGCCCGGCACTCCGCTCCAGCTCCTGCCGCACCTCGAGGGCGAAGGCCGACTCTCCCTGCTGCAGCACCGCCAGCAGAACCATCTGCTCGAACTCACCCAGGAACGACGGACTCACCGGACTCCCCTGTGATACGTTGTAGACACCTGTGTCTACATTATAGACGCCCTGAAGCGAAGGAAAGGCCCGCGCCTTGCCCGCCCCCGAGATTCGTGGGAGGCGGGTGGCGACGAGCCGCCTCAGTCCTCGGGAAGCAGTCCCTGACGCGCCTGGCGGGCCCCGACGGCGACTCCGGTGCCGATCGCGGCCCCGAAGGCGATGGCCGTCCCGGCGCCGACGATCGGCAACACGGCGACGACCGGCGCCGCGGCGACCGTGGCGATCGCACCCGAGAACAGCCCGAGCCCCGGCTTCTCCACGATACTCGTGAACCGCAGGCGCTTGCGGACGAAGTCCTTCGACTTCACGTGCGAGAACACACCGAGGGCTCCCGCGGCCAACAACTCGACGAACATCTCCGACTCCCGTGTGTGGGTCCTCCCCCTGCTACGCCCCGGCTACGGTCCCGTTCCCCGAAACCTTCGGCCACCCCTCCTCCCGTGCTGGTCCCTACGCATGGGCCCGACCCGGGTTTCAGCTCCCCCCGCATGATCCCCGGCGTGGTGGCGACTCTAACGCGCCACGCGCAGCGTCGCCTCCGCGCGAACGTCGGCTCGGACGAGAAGGGCGTCGAGCCCCGCCACCACGTCGACGACATCGACCGATGCGACTCGACCCTCGAGACGCACCCTCTCGGAGAGCGACCGATTCAGCCCGCGCTCGACCTGGCCCTGGGCCCAACTGACGGCTGGACTCGCGGGCCAGCGCGCGGCATCCCGCAACAGCCCCACGAGCCCCACTCGAGCGACCCATGCCGCGCCCTCGACCAACGCGCGACCCGAAGCCACGTCGAAATCCAGGTCGGGCACCCCGATGCGGCCGTCCTCGGGGTCGTAGCGCGGCGTCCCGACCAGATACAGGCGACCGCGGGCATCCCCTCCGAGATCGACCGCGACGGCGAGTCGCCCCCGTCCGATTCCGGACACCTCGAAACCCTCGAGACGTACGGTGCGGTCCCCGCGCGTGAGCGTTCTGCCGGAGAGCTCGCGGTCGAGCAGGCTGCTCGCTTCGTCGTACTCCGCGCGGGCCTCGACCCGGACCGCGAACCCGGGGGCCACGAAGCCCGAATCGAGTGGAGGCAGGGCGGTCGCCACCACCGCCGGCCGCGGGCCGACCACCAGCCGGGGTCGGGCGCGAAGGCCCAGGATCGTCTGCACGCCCTCCCCGTAGCCCCGAATCGGCCCACGGACGAGTCCCTCCGGCGCCAGGACCATCCACACGTCCTCGGCGAGCTCGACCGGCTCCGCGATCACCGACCACCACTCCTCGAACCGACTGCGGAGGTCGATGTCGGCGAGGAGCGAATCGAGGCCGCTCGCCTGGTTCTCGAGGAAACGCCGCGCCTCGTCGACGACGCGCTCGGTCATGTCCCATCGAATCACCGTGACCCGGCACCGGTCGCGGTCCGTCTCGCTTCTCGGGACCAGGACGTCCACGGCCACCCGGGAATGCAGGCGCCATTCCCGGTCGAGCGTGAGGGGAGCGATGAGGGCCACGTCCAGACGCGGAGGGGCTTCGTCGTCCCCGGTCCCGCAGGACGCACTGACGGTGGGCAACACGGGCGGGTCGTACCACGCCCGCGCACGATACGCGATGGTCGTGGCGACCCGCGCGACCGAGTCCTCGAAGCTCGCCCGAAACGGCTCCCGCGAGAGCGAGAAGGCGACCTCGAGCCGGTCGTTGCCCGCCACGGAGAGTCGGTCCTCGAGGTCTCCCCAGGCTGCGGGCACCTGCCGCTCCATCTCGGCGATCATCGGTGCCAGATCGAGGTCGACCGGCACGGACAGGAGCGACGGAGGCAGCGGAGCCAGCCGCGCCGCCGCATCGACGGTGTCGACCTCCGGTGCGCGCACCTCGCCGAGTCCCCCGTCACGATCGATGAAGACAGCGACGGCGACGATGCTCACGGCCAGGAGGGCGGCCCCGGCGACGGCGTATCGCCGATTCCCCCGGACGACCTCCAACGAAGACTCCAGCAACCGCCTCATGCGCCGAACGTCGGGGCCCGACCCCGGTCGCACAAGCCAACGGCAGGGCGTGGTGCCCCGACCCGATCGGGATCAGCCGGGATGCGCCTCGATGCTGGCGTCTTCCGAGAAGATCAGTCGCATGGCTCCAGGTCTTTCCGATGACGGTCGACATCGACAACCCAGAGTTCCGCCAGCTCATGGACACCATGTACCGGAACACAGAGGCGGACGCGCGACACGCCCCCGAAGGACTTCCGTCTGGTGCCGTCGTACTGACGGTCCACCCACGCGGATCGAACGACGCGGCCCGTCGCCCCCCGGGGCGCGGGGCGTCGTCGTCTTGCCGCCCCTTCGGCCCGGTCCGAGCTTAGGTCATGGATGAGACCGTCGCCGCCGACGCGCCGGACTGGCATGCCCTTCCGGCGACCGAGGTCCTGCGCCGTCTGTCCACCGATTCGGAGGGCATGTCCGACGACGAGGCCGCACGGCGCCTGGAGACGTACGGCCCCAACCGTCTCGAGCCGCCTCCACCCGTGGCCTGGATTCGCATCCTCGCACGCCAGTTCGCGAGCGTGGTGGTGCTGCTGCTCGCCGCCGCCGCCGTCGTCGCGCTGCTGATCGGCGATGCTCTGGAGGCCGGCGCGATCGCGCTGGTCCTCGCCCTGAACAGCCTGCTGGGCTTCGTGGTCGAACTCCGGGCTCGCCAGGCCATGGCGGCGCTGCGCGCATTCGCGGTCCCCGAGGCCCGGGTGATCCGCGAGGGTCGACGGCGGACCATCGCAGCCGCCGACCTCGTTCCCGGTGACGTGATCGAGCTCGAGGCCGGCGACGCCGTGCCGGCCGATGCGAGAATCCTCGACGGAGTCGACCTGAGAGCGGTCGAGGCTGCGCTGACCGGCGAATCGGTGCCCGTCGCCAAGCAGCCCGAGCCGGTCGACGCTCGGGTGCCCCTCCCCGATCGTCGCTCCCTCGTCCACACCGGAACGACCGTCGTGGCGGGCGCCGCGCGCGCCGTCGTCGTCTCCACGGGAGGTGACACCGAACTCGGCCGGGTGGGGCGACTGCTCGCCTCCGTGGAGCCCAGTCGCACACCTCTGGAGCGGCGGCTCGACGCACTGGGGCACCGCCTCGTCGGCCTGACCCTCGCGATCGCCGCCGCCGTCACGGCGATCGGCGTGCTGCGAGGCGAGCCGTGGGGTCGCATGATCGAGACCGGCATCGCCCTGGCCATCGCCGCGGTCCCCGAGGGCCTTCCGGCGGTCGCGACGATCGCGCTCGCCGTGGGGCTCACCCGGATGGCCCGTCGCAACGCCCTCGTCCGGCGCCTCGGCGCGGTGGAGGCCCTCGGATCGACGACCGTCGTGTGCTCGGATAAGACCGGCACCCTCACCGCGGGTCGCATGAGCGTTCGTGCCGTGGTCCTCCCCGCGGCCGAGCTGGTCGTCGAAGGACGCGGCTACGAGCTGGAGGGTCGGATCCTCCGGGATGGGGCGCCGATCGGGGCGGACGAAGATCCCGTGTTGAACCGGCTTCTCCGGGCGGCGGCGTGGACTCCGACGGCGTCGATCGACCCCGCGACCCACGAGGTCGCCGGGGACCCGACGGACGCCGCCCTTCTGGTTCTCGCCGCGCGGGGCGGGCGGCCTCGGGAGGCCCTCGAAGCGGCCGAGGGCGACCCGCACGTCCTGCCCTTCTCGGGTGAGCGCCTCATGAGCGCTGCCATCGTCGGGGGCGAGACCTTCGTGAAGGGTGCCCCGGACCGCGTCCTCACCGCCTGCGATCGCGTCGCGGTCGGGGAGGGCTTCGAGCCGCTCGACGAGGCGACGCGCCACCGACTCGAACAGCGCAATCGCGAGCTCGCGGACGAAGGCCTGAGGGTGATCGGGCTGGCGTCGCAGGATCGCGCCGCCCCGGACCTCGCGTCGCTCGACGGCCTGATCTTCCTGGGGCTGGTCGGGATTCTCGACCCGCCGGCGGCCGGGGTACCCGAGACGGTGGCACTCCTGCGGGAGGCGGGGATCCGGACGGTGATGATCACGGGCGACCAGACGGCGACCGGGGCGGCGGTCGCCCGCGAGCTGGGACTCCTCGAGGAGGGGGCGGCCGTCGTCGAAGGGGGCGCGCTCGCGAATACGAGTGACGAGGAACTCCCCACGCTCGTGCGGGAGACGGCGGTCTACGCCCGCACGGGCCCGGCCGACAAGCTACGGATCGTGTCGGCGCTGCAGGCCGAGGGACACGTCGTCGCCATGCTGGGCGATGGAGTGAACGACGCCGCCGCCCTCAGGAAGGCGGATGTCGGGGTCGCCATGGGAGGCCGAGGCACCGACCTGGCCCGTGAGACCGCGGCGATCGTACTCCAGGACGACCGCTTCGCGACGGTGGGGGCCGCAGTCGAAGAGGGGCGGGTGATCGACGACAACATCCGCAAGTTCGCCTTCTACCTCTTCAGCTGTAACCTGGCCGAGGTCGGTGTGCTGCTCGGGGCGGGCCTGCTCGGGCTCCCGCTGCCTCTGCTGCCCTTGCAGATCCTCTGGCTGAATCTGGTGACCGACACCTTCCCTGCTCTCGCGCTGGCGATGGAACCGGCCGAGCCCGGCGTCATGACGCGTCCGCCTCGCGCACCCGGCGCACCGCTACTCTCGCGGCGATTCGTCCGAGCCCTCGCCTTCTACGCCACGCTCATCACCGTGGTGACCCTCGCCGCGTGGGGATGGGGGCTGGCCCGCGGAGACGTCGAGGGAGCACGGAGTCTGGCCTTCACTGCGCTGGCCCTGGCCCAACTCTTCCATCTCGGCAACGCCCGTGGGCGGAGACCCATGCTCGCACGGGGCGCCGTCGTTGCGAATCGGTGGGCGCTGGCAGCTGTGGGC
>JAHHMJ010000505.1 GCA_018678395.1 Gemmatimonadota bacterium
GCCACACGGCGTCGGACATCTCGGCGGCGTTGACCGACACCTCGGCCGGACCCTCCACGGCCGCGGCGAAGAAGCGGGTGTCGTAGCGCCGCGGCTCGACCACGGGCGTGATCCAGTGGGCGACGTACTCCACCGCGTCACCGGCCAGCAGGACGCCGAGTTCGTCGAGGATCGGCGCGAAGGCGGCTTCGTCGGCGAGAAGGCGCTCCCGGGCGGCGGCAACGGTCGCGTCCCGAGCGGCCGGAGCCAGGGGCCGGCCCGCTTCGTCACGAGCCAGCAGGAGTCCCGTTTCTTCGAAGGCCTCGCGGATGGAGGCCAGGACGTAGGCGAGGGCCGGGGGCACCGCATCGACCTCGAGGCCGAGACGGGTGGCCGCGGTCGCGGCGTCCAGACCCGCGATGCGCGCCTCCAGCGCCGGAGACGAGTCGTCGGCGTCCACTCGTCCGCCCGGGAAGACGTAGGCGCCGGGGACGAAACCGGAAGAGCGGACCCGGCGCAGAAGCAGGACTTCCGGCCCCGCGATCGCGTCGCGCAGGAGCACGACGGTGGCGGCGGGCCGGGGCGTGACCGGCTCCGCGGGCGGGGAGTCGAGCGTGTCCGCGAATCCGGGCGGGAGTCGATCGAAGGGGATGACCGAGTCCGGATCGGGCATCAGTGTCCCACCGCCATGCCGTCTTTCCGCGCATCCGAGGCACCGGCCCATCCCCCACCGTCGAGTCGCACCACCACCTGCGCGCCTCCGAAGGCCGTACGGGTCCAGTCTTCGGTCACGGTGTGGCCCAGCGCCTCGAGCTCGGCCCGCAGCGCCGGTGTCACGTTCTCCATCGCGACGCGCAGGCCTCCGAGGTGCCGGAAGCGCGCCGCGTCCACCGCCTCCTGCGGATCCATGCCGAACTCGACCATGTTCAGCAGCAGCTGGACGTGCCCCTGCGGTTGCATCGACCCGCCCATCACGCCGAACGCCATGTGCGGCCGGCCGTCGCGCGTGACGAAGCCCGGGATGAGCGTGTGGAAGGGCCGCTTGCCCGGCGCGACCTGGTTGGGGTGCCCGTCCTCGAGGGTGAAGCCGGCGCCCCGATTCTGGAGGACGAAACCGGTCCCGGGGACGACGACGCCCGATCCGAAGTACTCGTAGATCGAGTGGATGAACGCGATCTGGTTCCCGTACTGATCGGCGACCACCAGGAATACCGTCTCGCTCTGCTGGACGGCGTCGCCGGGCTCGACCTCCTCCATCGCCTGCGACGCGTCGATGAGGCCCCGGCGGCCGGCGATGTAGTCCGCGTCGAGCAGCGCCTCGGGGGTCACCTCCAGGTGATCGGCGTCCGACACGTACCGGGCGAGGTCGGCGAAGGCCAGCTTCTTGGATTCGATCACGTGGTGCAGGTACTCCGCCGAGTTGTGACCCATCGACGCGAGGTCGAACGGCTCGACCATCTCCAGCATCTGCAGCGCGGCGATCCCCTGCCCCGCCGGAGGCAGTTCGTGGACCGTCCACCCCTTGTAGTCGACGCTCAGGGGCTCGACCCAGCGCACCTCCATCGCTTCCATGTCGGCGAGGGTGAGGTAGCCGCCGACCCCGTCGAGGTGTTCGACGATGCGCCGGCCCAACGCTCCGCCGTAGAGGGCGGATGGCCCCTGCTCGGCGATCATCCGCAGCGAAGCGGCGAAGTCGGGATTCCGGAACCACTCGCCCGGCTCGGGTCCGCGCTCGCCGTCGATCAGGTAGGTCGCCGTGGCTCCCGGATCCTCGAGGAGGAGATCTTCCTGGTTCTGCCACTGGCGCGCGATGATGGGGGACACCGGGAAGCCGTCCTCGGCGAGCGCGATGGCCGGTGCGACGACGTCGGCCACGGACATCGAGCCGTAGTCCTCGAGGAGCGCGGCCCATCCGGCGATCGCACCGGGGACCGTGACCGATCCGGGGCCCTGGTAGGGCACACGCTCGAACCCGTCGGCCCGGATCTGCTCGGGGGTCATGCGGGCCCCGGCGCGCCCGGAGGCGTCCAGCCCCACCACGCGCTCCTCTTCGGCCGACCAGAAGATCGCGAAGAGATCTCCGCCGAGCCCGGTCATGTGCGGCTCGACCAGCGAGAGTACGGCGGAGGCCGCCACGGCCGCGTCGAAGGCGTTGCCGCCCTCCTCGAGGATTCGGAGCGCCGCGGTCGATGCGAGAGGCTGACTCGTCGCCACGAGGCCGTGGGGCGAATACACCGTCGAGCGTCCGGCAACGGGGAGGGGCGCCGTGGCGGTCGCCGCTGCCGATTGGGCGGCGGGCGGGCTGCCGTCGGCGTCGGGTGCGCAACCGGAGAGAGCGGTCATGAGCAGAAGGGCCGTTAGGGTACGGGTCATACGATTCGCTCCAGGAGCTCGACGTTCAGGTCCTCCGCTGAAGCGAGACGCATTGCTTCGTCGGCGGTGGGTCCATCGGACCAGCGGATGGGGACGACCACGTTCGCCCCGCAGAAGATGCCGGCGCGGGCCGCGTCGCCGGCGTTCATGGTGTAGTGTCCGTCGACCGGCAGGAAGGCGACGTCGCAGCGAACCGACATCATGGCTTCGATGAGATCGGTGTCGCCCGCGTGGTAGTACGTCACGCCGTCCAGGGTGAAGACGTAGCCCAACCACCCCGCCTCGGGTGGGTGATAGCGCTTGTCGACGTTGTACGCCGGCATTGCGAGCAGGTCGAGGTCACGCAGTTGGAGGACGTCGCCGGCACGGAGGAAGTGGTCGGCCTCGTTCAACTGCTTCTTCATCGTCGCGGGCGCCACCACCACGGTGTCGGGCGACCGGAGGCGGTCGATGTCCTCTTCCGAGAAGTTGTCGTAGTGGGGGTGCGTGAGGAGGATGAAATCGGCGCGGCCCGCGTCGGGGGTGTCCGCGTCGTGACCGTACGGATCCACGTGCACCTCGATGCCGGCGCGACGTATCCGGATCGAGGAGCCCCTGAACCAGGTGACCCCCTCGAGCAGCTCGGACGACATGGTCGGGAGTCCTGTGCGGGTGACGGGAGAGAGTGCGGTGATCGCGGGAGGGCAAGGTACGCGCCGCACGCGCGTGAGAAAACGGGTCCGGCCCGTCGCTCGCCCGTCCTCTGCTGCGCCGTGGCGCGTAGGCGTGCACCCGCGGATGCGCCGGAGGGGCAGGTCGGCTCGCGCATCGCGGTGTGCGGCGCCACATTGGCAGAGTTTCCCTGCCAACCCGCCCGGTCGAGGGGTGTGGGAACGTGGCCCGCATCCTGCAACTTCCCCCCTCACCGGCGCGGCTCGGTTGCGGACCGCCCCGGCCCTCCAGACGAATTCACCGGCCGGACGACGAGCGCGAAGGGCGCGTCGCCGTCCGGTACCGAAACAAAGGCGACCCCATGGGTGACCGTTTCACTCTTCCGGTTCTTCCGCTCCGCGACACCGTGGTCTATCCGGGTGTGGCCGTCCCGATCAGTGCCGGACGTCCCGGCACGGTCGAAGCGGTGCAGGCTGCACTGGACGGCGACCGTCGGCTGTTCGCGGTCGCACAGCGCGAGAACGTCGACGATCCCGAGCCCGATGTGCTGTTCACGGTCGGAACGGTCGTTCGGATCATCCAGACCCACCGGGTTCGGGGCGGGGTTCAGCTTCTGGTGCAGGGCGAGAGCCGCGCGCAGGCGATCAGCTACCAGGACGACGGTGAGCAGATGCTGCGGGCCGTGCTGCTGGGCATGGACCGGCAGGAGCCTCGGGACGAAGCCGACCCGGCCTTCCAGGCGCTCGACCGTGAATTGCGCGATCGGGCGGCCGAGTTGGGCACCCGCAGAGGCGTGCCCGCGGAAGCTCTGAATCAGCTGATCCAGGGGGTCGATGAACCGGGACCGTTCGCCGACCTGGTGAGCTTCTACCTCGAGCTGCCGACGCCGGAGAAGCAGAAGCTGCTGGAGATCCTCGACGACGAGGAGCGCATGCGGCAGGCGTTGGTGGCCGTGGAGCGCGAACTCGCCCGCATCGAGGCGCAGGAGGAGATCCAGGCCAAGGTCCAGTCCGAGCTCGGCGAGCGGCAGCGCGAGATGCATCTTCGCGAGCAGCTCAAGCAGATCCAGAAGGAGCTCGGCGAAGAGGAGGAGCAGTCGGATCTCGACGAGCTGCGA
>JAHHMJ010000173.1 GCA_018678395.1 Gemmatimonadota bacterium
GGCCGAGGCTGACCCCGGTCGGCCCCGTGGACTGGGAGGGACTGAGCCCGAGCCTGCGCTTCTGGAGCCTGGCGGGCACCTCCGTACGGGGTGACCACCCCATGAACATGGCCGCCGCCATGGTCCCGTTCACGGCGTATATCCTGACGCAGGACGAGAAGTACCGGGACTGGGTCCTGGACTACATCGGTGCGTGGCGGGACCGAACGGAGCAGAACGGAGGCAACATTCCGTCGAACATCGGGCTGGACGGCACGATCGGCGGGGAATGGGGCGGCAAGTGGTACTGCGGGGTCTGGGGATGGACCGGGGAAGGCGAGCGGAACTACGTCTTCCGCGGACCGCCCGAGGGGTTCGACGTGGCGTTGCTTCTCTCGGGTGATCCGTCGTACACGCAGGCGATGCGGCACCAGATCGACAACATCTTCGCGGCCGCGAAGGTCGTGGACGGCGAGGTCCTCGTGCCGCACCTGTACGACGACCAGGGGTGGGGTGGCTACGGGGAAATCAGCCGGGGCACGCTGCACGTGCAGCGCGGCAACGGCAGCGGGACGCAGGGCAACCTCGTGAACATCCTCGTCGACCTCTACATGACGTCGATGCGGCCGGACGATCTGGAGCGGATCCCGATCCTCCCCGGGGACATCTCGCCGCAGCGCCACGGGAGGGACACGCCGCCGGGGACGGACTGGATCAACTACATCAAGGGGAACGACGCCGACTACCCCATGCGCGCTCTCGAGGCCGCGTTGGTCGAGTTGCGCGAGAACGCCGTTCCCCCCGGCGACGCGCCCGCCGCCGGTCGCACGAACACCGGGGCGCCGAGTTCGGCCGGCTGGCTCGGCGTCGAGGGTCAGGCGTACCCGTCGTCCATCTCCATGGCCTCGCTCGAGCGCCTGCCGCCCATGCGGTCGGGCCTGGGCGGGTGCGTACCGAATGACGGGAGGCTCATGACCGAAACGTCGCCGGCGGCGGTGTCGCCGGCGGCTGCGGGGGCCGCCGCGCGGGTAGCAGCCCGTGGGGGTGGCGGGAGCGGTTTCGTCGGACTCGGTGGAGACGGCTCGCTCCCGGTGGCCGCATTGGTGAATCTCACGATGGGCGGCCCGAATCCCGGCGGGGAATCCCACGGCCCGCTGCCGCTGAACGTGCAGGTGCGGCACTTCGATACGGAGAACGGGCGTCCGGGTCTGCCGGACGACGTGGGCGCCCTCGTCGAAGGCTTCGACGCCTCCAGCGTGACAGTGACGCTCGTCAACGCGAACCCGCTCCACGAACGGGTGGTGACGGTTCAGATGGGTGCCTACGGAGAGCATACCGCGACGCAGCTCACGGTTGGCGGGCGCACCGTCGCGGTCGACGCCCCCTCGTTCACCGTGCGCCTCGCTCCCGGTAGCGGTGAGACGCTGACCATCGGCGTGCGCCGTTACGCGAACCTGCCCACGGCGGCGTTTCCGTGGGATCGCGGCACCCGTTGAGTGGGATCGGGGTCACGACGGAGACGGATCTTCGCCCATCGTCCAGCGGACGAGTCGGGTGAAGAACTCCGCGTAGTGCGAGCCGACCTCGATCTCGTCGGCCCCCGGCGCCTGAGCCCGGACCCGCTCGGGTCCCCAGTCCACGAGTCCCCCCACCCAGTGCGGCGCCACGTCGCTGGTGAAGGCGGCAACGCGGCCGCGGCCGAAGTGGCCGACGACGAGCAATGGATCCCGCTCGCCGGGGGTGAACGTGTAGTCGAGGTCGGATGCGTCGTCGCCCCCGAGGCCGCTCGACTCGTCCCGGCGGCGGACCTCGACCGCGAAACACCGTGCGGAAAGCAGGACCTTCGCCCCGTGTTTGGCGCGCACGCGGTTGTACCCGCCGATGCTCGGTGGGCGCGCGAACGGAAGCCCGGCGAGGATCGGGTGATCGGTGCGCCGCTCCATGAAGCACGGCTGCGGCACGTTGACGCGGTCATCCGACGCACCCATGTAGACGGGAAGTACCTCGGCGAGGGGGGTCTCCGGGTACCCGCCCACGGCACCGTGGAACGACTCCCACCCTCCGATCATCAGCAGTCCACTCCCCGCCTCGACGTCCGCGACGATGCGCCGGAAATCGGTATCCGTCAGATTGTGGACGGGGTAGTCACTGACGATGTACGAGCTTGGCCTGGGGTCCTCCGACGAGAGCCGCAGAGGTGTGGCGCCGTCGACGTAGTCGAAGGAAATGCCCGCGTGGGTCAGCACGCCGGCCAGATAGGCCGCGGCACTGCCCAGGTGCGCGTCTCCCGCATAGAGGATTCGTCGATTCATCGCCACACCGTACCGGTTCACGGGTCGAAGTCAAGCACGACCCCGCCGCACCTGATCCCGAGGGCAACACCATGAGCAAGGGCAACGCGATCGTCGGGCAATCCGGCGGCCCCACCAGCGTCATCAACGCGAGTCTGGCGGGCATCGTCCAGGGTTGCGGCGAGATGGCCGACATCGGTCGCATACTCGGGATGCGCTGGGGCATCGAAGGCTTCATGGGCGACCAGCTCGTCGACCTGTCGGCTCAATCGGCATCGACGATCGAGGGGCTCCGCCGGACGCCGTCGTCGGTGCTGGGCTCGTCGCGCCACAAACTGCAGGACGCGGACTTCCCGAAGATCCTCGACCAGCTCAGAAGGCACGACATCCACACGATCTTCATGATCGGCGGCAACGACACCATGGATACGATCCATCGCGTCACGGACTACGCGGCGCGGGAGGGATACGAGCTCCGTGGCATTGGTGTGCCGAAGACCGTCGACAACGACCTCTTCGCCACGGACCACACGCCGGGGTATCCGAGTGCGGCCCGGTACACGGCCCTGTCCGTGCAACAGGCCGGTCGCTTGGCCCGTGACATGCAGAAGGTCGACCAGTTCACGATCTATCAGTCCATCGGTCGCGACTCCGGATGGCTCACGGCCGCGGGGGCGCTCGCGAAGCGAAGCGCCGACGATGCGCCGCACCTGGTGTACATGCCCGAGCGCGCCTTCGACGAGGAACGCTTTCTCGACGACGTGGCCGACGCGTACGCCCGGTTCGGCTACGTGGCCATCGTCTGCGGTGAGGGGATCCGGTATGCGGACGGCACCCCGGTCTCCGCCTCGAGAACTACCGACAAGTTCGCGAACGTCGAGTTCGGAGCCATGGGCGGAGCCAGCGTCGGCCTGCAGCTGCACCGCATGGTGAGTGATCGCTTCGGTTGGCGGGGAGAGTTCCAGATCACCGAGTCGCTTCCGATGTGTGCCATCGATCGGGCGGTCGAGTCGGACCTGGCCGAAGCCCATGCATGCGGTCGCGAGGCGGCCCGACTCGCGGGAGAAGGCGCGACGGGGGTCATGGTCACGATCGTGCGCGAATCCAGCGATCCGTATCGGTATTCCCTCGGGACCGCCGCGCTGGAGGACGTCGCGGTTCGCGCCAAGCCGATGCCCGACGCCATGATCAACGAAGACGGGAACTTCCCGAGTGAGGTATTCTTGGAGTACGCCCGCCCGCTGGTGGGCGAACTGCCCGAATACGCCGACCTGGATTTCGATCGGGTGCCGTGAGCGCACGCGACGAGTGCACCCACCGAGGAGACCCCCGAGGATGAACGCTACCGACTCCCGCTATTCCCGCTTCGCATTGTGCCGCGAGATGCTGGACGCCGTCGGTGTAGTCGAGCGGTTCGATCCGGCCGTGACGGCCGAGGCCGCTGCGACCATCGCCGATGTCGGGAGGCTCCTCCTCACGGGGGAGGGTTCGAGCCGGATCTTCCCGGCCAAGAACGCGATTCGCAAAGCCCTGACCTGGGGTGCGGATCTCTGGATCGCGACCGAGGGATCGAGGCAGGCAGCGACGTACGACCTTGCGAAGTTCGCCGTGTTCGGGGCCTCCAACTCGGGACGCACGGCCGAGGTCATCGCGGTGTTGAAGCGACTCGCTGATGCCGGTAACCCGCACCGGTTCGGGCTCACGGCGAACGAGGATACGCTGCTCGAGCAGCAC
>JAHHMJ010000382.1 GCA_018678395.1 Gemmatimonadota bacterium
GCGTGGAGCAGCTCGTTGAGGGTCGGCTCGGACATGGACGAAAGGTAGTCGATCACGGAACCCGCGCACCCCCCCGCGCGCGGGCGTGGCGCTCCCGGCGTGGATTTCGCGAATGTGCCCATGGGACAAGGGTTCTCGCGACTCCGGGCCGACGGTGTCGCGCCTTGACACGAGCGCGTCTTCCTCTATCATTCGGGCGGCTGTTAGCACTCGCACGCCTTGAGTGCTAACAGAAGTGATCGTTCAACGCATTCCCTTGTTCCGGAGGCACAGCGAAATGGCAACTTCCGCTGCGACGAAGATCCAGCCGCTCGCGGACCGCGTCGTCGTGAAGCCGCTCGACGAAGCCGAGCAGATGCGCGGCAACCTGTACATTCCCGACACCGCCAAGGAAAAGCCCCAGCAGGGCGAAGTCGTCGCCCTGGGCCCGGGTAAGATCGCCGACAACGGAGATCGGGTCGCCCCCGAGCTCGAGATCGGCAACCGCGTGCTGTACGGGAAGTACAGCGGCACCGAGGTCACCGTCGCCGGGGAGGAGTATCTGATCCTCCGTGAGTCCGACGTCCTCGCCGTACTCAAGTAGTTCAAGATCCGCGCAGTACGCACACCGTGATACCGTTCCACGCGAGGTACGACGTGAAGCGCTACCACGCGACACATCCACACGCGTAACAGGAGTTCAACGCAATGGCTGCAAAGGAACTCGATTTCGACATCGAGGCCCGCACTCGGCTGAAGGCGGGGGTCGACAAGCTCGCCCGCGCCGTGAAGGTCACGCTCGGCCCCAAGGGCCGGAACGTGGTCCTCGACCGCAAGTTCGGTTCGCCCACGGTCACCAAGGACGGCGTTTCCGTCGCCAAGGAGATCGAGCTGGAGGATCCGGTCGAGAACATGGGTGCACAGATGGTGAAGGAGGTCGCCACCAAGACGTCCGACCTCGCCGGTGACGGCACCACGACCGCGACCGTTCTCGCCCAGGCCATCTTCGGCGAGGGCCTGAAGAACGTGACCGCCGGTGCCAACCCGATGGGCATCAAGCGCGGCATCGACAAGGCCGTCGAGAGAGTCGTCGAGGAGCTGCAGAGCATCTCGTCCGACACGAAGGGCAAGAAGGAGATCGCCCAGGTCGGCGCCATCTCCGCCAACAACGACTCCGAGATCGGTGACCTGATCGCCGATGCAATGGAGAAGGTCGGCAAGGACGGCGTGATCACGGTCGAGGAGGCCCGCGGCCTCGAGACCACGCTCGACACCGTCGAGGGCATGCAGTTCGATCGTGGCTACCTCTCGCCGTACTTCGTTACGGATCCGGAGCGGATGGAGGCGGTCCTCGAGGATCCGATGATCCTCATCCACGACAAGAAGATCTCGTCGATGAAGGACCTGCTGCCCATCCTGGAGAAGGTCGCCCAGATGGGTAAGCCCCTTCTGATCATCGCCGAGGACGTCGAGGGCGAGGCCCTCGCGACGCTCGTGGTGAACAAGCTGCGTGGCACGCTCAAGGTGTGCGCGGTCAAGGCGCCCGGCTTCGGTGACCGCCGCAAGGCCATGCTCCAGGACATCGCCGTCCTGACCGGCGGCCAGGTGATCTCCGAGGAGGTCGGCTTCAAGCTCGAGAACACCGTGGTCAGCGACCTCGGCTCGGCGAAGCGCGTCGTCATCGACAAGGACAACACGACGGTCGTCGACGGAGCGGGCGAGGGCGACAAGATCAAGGGTCGGATCGACGAGATCCGGGTCGCGATCGACAAGAGCACCTCGGACTACGACCGCGAGAAGTTGCAGGAGCGGCTGGCCAAGCTCTCCGGCGGTGTCGCCGTGATCAACGTGGGTGCGGCTACCGAGACCGAGATGAAGGAAAAGAAGGCTCGGGTCGAAGATGCGCTGCACGCGACTCGTGCGGCGGTCGAAGAGGGCATCGTGCCCGGTGGCGGCGTCGCGCTGCTGCGGGCGCAGAAGGCTCTCGCCTCGTTCACGCTGGAGCGTGAGGACGAGCAGGTCGGCGTCGACATCCTGCGGCGGGCTCTCGAGTCCCCGATCCGTCAGATCGCGACCAACGCCGGTGCCGAGGGTTCGATCATCGTCGAGAAGGTCCGCGAGGCCGACGACGTGCGCTTCGGCTTCAACGCCCTCTCCGGCGAGTACGAGGACCTGGTGGCCGCCGGTGTCATCGACCCGACCAAGGTCGTGCGCACGGCGCTCCAGAACGCTTCGTCGATCGCGGGCCTCCTCCTCACCACCGAGGCGGTGGTGGTGGAGCGGCCCGAAGAGGAGTCGGCCGGTGGCGCCCCGGGCGGTATGCCCGGCGGCATGGGCGGCATGTACTGAGCCACGCCACGCCAGTTCGTCGCGGCCTGCCGCGGCGGATCCGCAGGACGGAAGAGCCCGGTCCCCGTTGGGGGGGCCGGGCTCTTCGGCTCAGGTCACCTCGAAGTTCAGCATCATGCCGTCGTCTTCGTGTTCGAGGTTGTGGCAGTGCATGAGGTAGAGGCCTCGGTGTCGGACGAAGTGGACGACGACCTCGACGGATTCGAAGGGCATGAGGAGAACCGTGTCCTTCAGCCCGCCTTCCCACGGGTACAGCCGTCCCCGGCCGCCGATCCGCGACCGAACCCGGAACTGGGCCGAGTGCAGATGGACCGGGTGGGGCACCGGGCTCGAGTTGAGGAATCGCCAGACCTGGGGCTCGCCGAGGGGGATCCGTGCATCGACCCGATCCATCTGGAACGCGCTCCCGTTGATGCGGTGGCGACCCATGCCGCTGGTGAAGCTGAAGGTCTGCTGCGGAACACCCTCGGTCGGGGGCGAGGCCGGGAGGGCCGGGAGGGCCTCCGGCAGAGCGCGGGGTGCGGCCGGCGCCGAGGAGATCACGAACCGCATCAGATCCATGGCCACGCCCTGGGACGAGGGAGGCCCCGCGAGCGAAAAGGCCCGGGACTGGAGCACGACCGTGTCGCCCGCCGGGGCACCCGTGAAATCCACCAGGACGTCGACCCGCTCACCGGGCCCCAGGAGGATGGACTGGAGGGTCTCCGGACGCTCCAGGAAGCCGCCGTCGTTCCCGATCAGCACGAAGGAGAGGCCGGTGGTGAGGGCGAGGTCGAAGATCCGCGCGTTGGAGCCGTTCAGGAGCCGGAAGCGGTAGAGCGTGCGGTCGACGGGCAGATAGGGGAACGGGGTGCCGTTGACGAAGGGAACGTCGCCCAGGAATCCCGTCATGATGTCGGGCCCCGACGGTGCGTAGACGATCTCGCCCGATCCGTCCAGTCGCTTGTCCTGGAGAACCAGCGGCACCTCGCGGCTTCCGGCAGGAAGGTCGAGGGCGTCCGAATCGGCGTCGTCGACGAGGAAGAACCCTGCCATCCCTCGATAGGTCTGGATCGCGGTCCGCTCGTGGGGATGGGGATGGTACCAGTAGGTGCCGGCGCGATTCTCGAGAGTGAAGTCGTAGGCGAGCGTAGCTCCGGGGCCGACGGCGAGGCGCGGATGGCCATCGGCATGCTCCGGCGCGTCCACGCCATGCCAGTGGACGACGGTCTGCTCCTGGAGGCCGTTCACCAGCGTCATTCGTACTCCGTCGCCCGTTCGGCCCCGCAGAGTCGGTCCCGGAAGGAGGTCGTCGTACATCCAGGCCCGGGACGTCTGCCCGGGCCCCAGGGACACGGTCCCTTCCCGGGCCGTGAGGGACAGACCGTCCGGCCGGAGCGTCGGAGGGAGCTGGAGCGGAGATCCGTCGGGGCCGGACCCGTCGTCGGAGGGACCGGTACCCGCGCCGGTGTCCCCGCCACACGCCGCCAGCCACGCGCTGGGGGTGACGGCCGCGGCCCCCGACCAGGCGGAGAGCCTCTTCAGAAACTCGCTTCTCTTCATTCGGCACCACCTCGGCATGCCCGTGCATCGCTCACCGCTCGCGTCGGCGAGGAAGTGTGGGGACCGCGAGAGAGGTCGGCAAGTGCGGGAGTGCACCCCACCGTGGGGAGGTCACCTCGCAAAAGGGTTGACCGAGGGAGAGAAGGATTTAGGTTAGACTAAATCTGCCTGATTTAGCCTCTCCTAATTCTGGCCATGCGAACTCTCCCTCGGTTGGCTGCGCGTCTTCTCGTCCCGCTGGCGGCTCTCCTCTCGTCGCCGGCCTCGGCGAC
>JAHHMJ010000532.1 GCA_018678395.1 Gemmatimonadota bacterium
GCATGCCGTCGTCGCGGCGGACGCCCCCGCCCGGGATCTCCCGGGCGGGGGCTCGTCGTTGTGCCTCGCTCGAGGACGGTGCGCCGCCCCCGGGCCCATGTGGGGATCCTGTGCGAGCGTTGCAACAGTGCTGCGCCTTCGTTGCACGTTCGCGCCGGAGCGTTGCGGCGATGCAACGGACGCGGGCGTCGCACCCCCCCCTGCAACGCCCTGAAAGATGTCTTTAAGAGCATGATAAACAATGACTTAAGTGGTGTGGCGAGGGATTCGTGGCACGAACCCTGAAGAAGGCTTCAACCGCACGCTGTGCCGGCATCGGGTCCTTAGACACTCCGATCCGCGACGGAGGAGGCGGCCACAGAGGGTCGCACCCCCCACACCATCCAAAGGCCGTGTGGCCGAAGGAGACTCACATGAAGGATCTCATCCAGCGTTTCTGGTCGGACGATTCCGGACAGGGCCTCACCGAGTACGCCCTGATCGTCGGACTGGTCAGCGTCGGTCTCATCCTCGTCCTCACGGCCTTCCGTGACGAGATCGGCAACGTGATCAACGCGATCACGCTCGAGCTGCGGAACGTGGGCCCGAACCAGGTTCCCGCGGTCTGATGCCAGGCGATGCAGGCCGGGCCCGCTGACGGGTCCGGCCTCATCGCTCTGGTTCCACCTTCACCCATTCCCTGGAGCTCCTCGTGACCGCCACCTTCGCCGTCCTTCTGGTCCTGCTCGCCGTCTCGACGGTGTCGGACCTGAAGTACCTCAAGATCCCCAATGCGTGGACCGCAGCCGGGGTCGTCGCCGGCCTTGCGCTCGGTTTGATGCACGGGCAGATCGGTGGCGCGTTCCTCGGGCTGTTCGCAGGCCTGGCCGTCGGACTGCCGTTGTTCGCGCTCCGGGCCATCGGAGGAGGGGACGCCAAGCTGATCGCGGCCGTCGGGACCCTGATGGGACCGACGTCGCTGCTTTCGGCCCTCCTCTATGCGGGAATCGTCGGGGGCGTCATGGCCCTCCTCCAGGCCGTTCGCCGGGGTCGACTGACGTCGATCCTGCGTCGCGCCCTGGGGCTGACGATGTGGGCCGCCTCACTCGGGCGCCGCGGCGATCGTCGCGGTCTGGACACCCCCGGGGCGACCAGCATTCCCTACGGTGCCGCGATTGCCGCCGGCGCCCTGGCCGCATGGTTCTTCCCCCTCCTTCCCGGGGGCACGCCATGACGGTCCTGCGCACCGAACGCGCGCGTCGGGTTCGACGCGACCGGGGTCAGGCCCTGGTCGAGTTCGCCCTGGTCGCGCCGGTCATCCTGCTGCTGATCTTCGCCGTCGCAGACTTCGCGCGGGCGTGGAACACCTACCAGGTCATCACGGACGCAGCCCGCGAAGGTGCGCGCACCGCCGTGATCGATGACCCCGCAATCGTCGAAGCCGACGTACGCACGGTCATCGGGGACGCGCTCGACCGCGCGTCTCTGGATTCGAACGCGGCCACGGTGATCGTCACCGGGTTCCGTTCCGGCCGGGGCAACCCGACCACCATCCGCATCGAGTACGAGTACTCCCTCGGATGGGTTGGTGCTCTCGTGACGCTCGCTCAGGGCAATCGTGACCTGACGCTCGTCACCGAAATCGTAATGCGCAACGAGTAGCCGAGGAAAAACCATGAAGACCAAGCGAGTTTTCCTGATTCTCACCCTGGCCGTCGTGTCGGGGGCCGTCGCCGGCTACTCGGCGCTCCGCTATCTGCGGGACCGACCGGCCACCCTGACCGCAGCTGGGGCGCCCACCGCGTCCACGCCCGTCGTCATCGCCGTCCGCGATGTCGGTCTCGGCGAAATCCTGACCGACGACGACATGCAGGTCGTCGACTGGCCCGGAGCGGCCGTCCCCGCGGGCTACGCGCGCAGTGTAGCCGAAGTCGCGGGCCGCGGCGTGATCTCCGACATCCGCACCAACGAGCCGATTCTCTCGTCCAAGCTTGCCGACGCGGCAGCCGGAGGCGGCCTGCCCCCGCTGATTCCCCCGGGAATGCGGGCCATGTCCGTGCGGGTCGACGACGTCATCGGCGTCGCCGGATTCGTGACCCCGCAGACGCGTGTGGACGTCATCCTGACGGTCACGCCTCCGGGCTCACAGGATCCGATCAGCAAGGTCATCCTGCAGAACGTCCAGGCTCTTGCAGCCGGCACGGACGTGCAGCGCAACGAGCAGGGCGAGCCCATGGAGGTCACGGTCGTGACGCTCCTGGTCGATCCTGAGGAGGCCGAGGCGCTGGCGCTCTCGTCGACGCAGGGGCGGATCCAGATGGCCCTGCGGAACATGATGGACCTCGAGACCGTCGAGACGCGCGGTGAGCGCATCGCCGGCCTTCTGTCCGGTACCGCTCGGCCCGGACGTGCCACCGTGCGCGTCGGGACCACCGGACCCGCGTCCACCCCGGGCATCATCGAGATGTACCAGGGCGGCGTTCGCACCCTGATCTCCTACTGAGGCTCCCGAGAACCGGCTTCGCATCCGGAACCGAGGTGACGCGACCATGAACCG
>JAHHMJ010000282.1 GCA_018678395.1 Gemmatimonadota bacterium
GTACCGAGCCGGGGGGTCGATCCGCTCCCTCGGCGGTGGAACGATCCGAGACCGCCGTCGCGCTGGGGTTGGTATCGAAGGGGATGGGGCTCCCGGGGCTGCGGACCGGCTGGCTGGTTTCTCGGGACGCGTCGGTGCTACGGCGGATCGGCGCGTACAAGGACTTCACCAGTATCTGCGGACCGGCGCCTTCGGAGTTCCTGGCGGCCGTGGCGCTTCGCCACCGGGACCGTCTCCTCTCGGAGACCCGGGCCCTCCTCGAGCGCAACCTGGCCCAGCTCGGGTCCTTCATGGCGCGACACGTGACGCACTTCGCCTGGATGGCGCCGGCCGCCGGCCCCGTGACGTTCCCGCGGCTGCGCGATCCGGAGCGGTGGGGTGGCGTCGACGCCTTCTGTCGTCGGGTGCGTGACGAGGCCGGGGTGCTTCTCGCTCCCGGTGGACTCTTCGGCGGGCTCCCCGCGACTCCGGACGTCGACCGGGCCGTGGCCGACTCGTTCCGCATCGGCTTCGGGCGGTCGTCTTTTCCCGAGGCGCTCGGGGTCTTCGAAGACTGGCTGACGGCCCACTCGTGATCGACCTGGTACTGCTGTACGGCGCCGGACTCGTCGCGGGAACCCTCAATGTCATCGCGGGCGGGGGATCCCTCCTCACGATCCCGGTCCTGATCTTCGTCGGCGTCCCGCCCACGGTGGCCAACGGCACCAATCGGATCGCGATTCTGGCGCAGAACGTCGGAGCGACCTGGGCCTTCCATCGCCGGAGTCTCGTCGAGCGGGAATGGCTGCGCCCGGCGCTCGTGCCGACGCTGGCCGGTGCCCTCGTCGGCGCCTACCTGGCGACCGAGGTGTCCGACGAGGCGTTCCAGCGCATCCTGGCCGGGGTGATGGTGGTCGCGGCGCTGTGGATGCTCGTGCGCCCCCCGCGCGCCGCCACGGGCGATGAGGCGGCGTCGCCGAGCGGGGCCCGGGCCCTGGTCCTGTCGATGGCCTGGTTCGCGGTCGGCGTCTACGGGGGCTTCATCCAGGCGGGTCTCGGATTCGTGATCCTCGCGCTCCTCTCGGGGGCCGGCCTGGACCTCGTGCGGGCGAACGCCATCAAGGCCGCACTGGTGCTGGCCTACACCCCGATCGCGCTCGGGCTCTTCGCACTGCAGGGACTCGTGGACCTCGGGCTGGGCCTGGCGCTGGCGCTGGGTACCCTCACCGGCAGCCAGATCGGGGTCCACCTCACCGTGCTGAAGGGTCAGGAGTGGGTGCGTCGAGTGGTCGTCGTCG
Organism: Gemmatimonadota bacterium; assembly: GCA_018678395.1. GTDB lineage: Bacteria > Gemmatimonadota > Gemmatimonadetes > Longimicrobiales > Gaopeijiaceae > Gaopeijia. Next base: position 1,278 of record JAHHMJ010000282.1, read on the forward strand.
CCGTGGTCGTGTTCGCGCTGCGCCTCTGGATCGCCGCCTGACGGACTCGCCTCCGGTGCTCCGGGTCGGTCACAACCAGCCCCCGACGGTCGTCAGGACCCATCGCAGGAAGAGCCACGAGGCGAGGGAGGTGCCGGCGAGGAGGGCGACCGTTCCACCGATCACCGTACCGACCACCCCGCGACTCGCTCTCGCGGTTCGGCTCGGATCGGCCACCACGCGTTCCAGAAGGGCGAGGTTGCGCCGGTTGGCCTTCCAGCCGAGGTCGAAGAGGTCTCCGAGGACCGGAACCACGCCCGCGAGCGCGTCCAGGAGGATGTTTCCGGCCATCCGCGTCAGCGTCGCCGCGTCCGCCCCGGCCCGGGCTCCAGATACGAGCAGGTGCAGCGAGGCCGCCCAGCCGATCCAGTCGCCGAGCCCGGGAACGAGTCCGAAGAGGGGGTCGAGCCCCACCCGCCAGGAGGTACCGGGCACCGGGATGAGGTCGTCCAGCACACGCGCGACGGTACGCGCACGCCGAAGCTCGCCGGCGGTGCGCTCGGTTGCGGCAGGACTGGCGGGAGGATCATCCGTGACCATGCCCGTTGATACCCGGCTTCGGAAGTCCGCGGTCCTCAGCTCGCCCGGCCCGGTGGCCCACCGGAGGCAGCCGGTGGGGTGTGCCTCTCGCCTCGTCAGCGGCGGGCGTAGCGTTCGACCGCGCGCTGCACCGCACCCACCAGGGTCTCGAGGGTCGCCGGCGGCATGCGGATGTCCGGGTTCCTGCGCGAGGGCGTCATGTTCGGTGGGAGATCCCGCACGCTGCCCTCGAAGAGCGTCTCGACGATCGTCATCGCCGCGACCACCGATCCCAGGAGATCGGGGTGAAATCCGTCGGGACCGTAGAGGGCCAGCGTCCCGTCGGACTTCCGGACCTCGACCCAGGCCATTCCCGCGGGAATGAACGTTCCGCCGACCGCCTCCGCCGCGGCCAGGTAGGAGGCGTACACGGCCCCGAACGAGTAGTCGGGATCATCCGGCGGCCAGACCATGAGCAGAGCCGGGTCGGCTCCCACTTCGCGTGCGACCCGAGCGAGCGAGTCGGTCCATTCGACGAGGTAGGCGCGGCTTTCGGCTAGTGTGGACGGGCCCTGCTGCAACACCACCACGTCCGGCCGCTGTTCGCGAATCGTCCTGGGTGTACCGGTGACCCAGTGATCACCGAGCCCGTAGTTGGGACCGGCGATGGAGATGGTCTCGACCGCGTAGCCGGCCGCCTCCGCGACGGTCTCCACCAGACCCGGCAGATTGTTCGTGTAGGTCAGCGAGTTCCCTACGAACATGACCGTGAGGTCGGGATCCTCGAGGGTCGGCTCGGTGGGGTCGCCGCTGCAGCCGTGGAGGCCGAGGGCGAGGGCGATCGGTAGCCAGAAGAGTCGAGACAGCATCGTGGCGGGGCCGGGGAGCGGTCGATGGCGGGTGTCGAGTCACCATACGACGTGGGTGCCGCGCGGTGACCGCAGGCGGGAGACGGAGCCCTCGTGGGTCCCGTGAGGCCCGATTCAAGGACGTGTCCGACCGGATGCCGCGCCGCGTCGTTCAAGGAATCTTGGCCGGGTCCGGCTTGCTTCCATCCTGCCTGCGTGGAAGCATGTCGAATGACTGCCGCCTTCATCCCGTCGGGACAGCCCGAGCCCGAGTTCATGGCGCGCATCCGCGAGATGTTCGTCGAGGGGCTCCCCGATCGGCTCGCGCGCATGCGTCGGGGACTGGAGCGCGTCGAAGCCGATCTTCGGGAGGGACGTCCACCGGCGGCCCACGGCGTGGAGGACCTGTTTCTCGCTGCGCACTCCCTCAAGGGGACGGCTCCGAGCGTGGGTGCCGTCGACGTCGGCTGGGAGTCCGGGCGGCTCAGCGAGACCGCAGAGGACTGGAGTCCCGAAAACCCGCCGGACCCCGACCAGCTGACTCGCGCGCGGTCGGCGCTGAGCCGGGTCGAACAGGCCTGTGAGGCCTACCGCAGCCAATGGGCGGCCGCTCAGGGACCGCCTTCGGATTCCGGTACGGATACCCGATCGGGTTGAGCCGAAAGCCGGCGCGCCCGAAACGACGAGGG
>JAHHMJ010000660.1 GCA_018678395.1 Gemmatimonadota bacterium
ACACGAACTCCCCGCTGGCGAGGTCGAGGTTGATCCCCGACAGCGCGTGGGTCTCCACCTCTTCGGTATAGAAGACCTTCGACAGGTCTCGAAGGTGGATGAGGGGCTGGTCGCTCATGGTCGACTCCGAGTGGACGAGGCAGGGGTGCGGGTGCGGCGTTGCTCAGTATGACGAGTGGCGCACCCCGAAAGTTGCACGCGCTCGGTCACGGCACCGATGATGGCATCGGAGCGCGCGCGCTTCATCGACCTCCACCACCCCATCCCACGCCGTTTCCATGGACTGGATCAGCCGCCCCGACGCCTGGATCGCGTTCGCGACGTTGACCGTGCTCGAGCTCGTGCTCGGGATCGACAACATCGTCTTCATCTCGATCCTCTCCGAGAAGGTCGAGGAGTCCCGCCAACGCCTGGCGCGCCTCGTCGGCCTCGGCGTCGCGATGTTCATGCGGGTCGCCCTTCTCTTTTCGATCTCGTGGGTGATGTCGCTCACCCGCCCGCTCTTCGACGTGCTCGGCCACCCCTTCTCGGGGCGGGACCTGATCCTGGTCTTCGGGGGCCTCTTCCTGCTGGCGAAAGCCACTCGGGAAATCCACGACAAGCTCGAAGGCGACGAGCACGGCCACTCCACGGCGGGACGCGCGACGTTCGCCTCGGTCATTGCCCAGATTGCGGTCCTCGACCTCGTCTTCTCGCTCGACTCGGTCATCACGGCCGTCGGGATGGCCGACGACCTCGGGGTGATGGTGGCCGCCGTGGTGGTCGCCGTGCTCTTCATGATGGTCGCCGCCGAGCCCGTGAGCGCCTTCGTGACGCGTCACCCCACCGTGAAGATGCTGGCGCTCAGCTTCCTGCTCCTGATCGGGATGACGCTCATGGCCGAGGGCCTGGGTCAGCACATCAGCAAGGGCTACATCTACTTTGCGATGGGCTTCTCGGTGTTCGTCGAGTCGCTGAACCTCAGGCTCAAGAAGCCGAAGCGAGATCCGATCCACCTGCGGGGGCCGGAGATGCCCGTGGAGAACGGGTAGGGGCGGGCGGGGGCGACGGTGGAGGGCGGAGGTTGACGGCCGGCGACCGCGGAGGACGACCTCCGAACCGGGGCGGCCGCCGAAATGGGCTGCTGACGTCTCCTTAGGACGCGATTGTCACGTTCTGCACGCTCCACGTGTGCTTTGTGCCAATCGCCTTCCGGCACCGGGAAGCCGTTGGTATTTAGGCAACGTATGAGGAATTGAACGGGACAACGGCCGATCGCATGGCCGGCGAGTGTCATGTTGGTACTGGATGAATCGCCGTGCGGCGCCAGCACACCCCTTGATCGGCGCCGCCGGGGTGCCACGCCGTCGCTTGCCCCTTTGCTCACCCCCCCGGCGGGGGCGCCCCCCTCAAAGAAACGGGGGCGCCCCCCTCAAAGAAACGGGCGCAGCCCCCCGGAAAGGGAGCGGCGCCCGTGAAGGCCCGGAGGCCGAGGGCGATTACATCGCGCCCATCACGCCCGCCTCACCATCGGCGGACACCACGAAGTGCACCCACATGCCGCTCACGGCGTGACCGGCGATGTAGCAGACCATCGAGTACTCACCGGCCTCGGACGCCACGAAGGTGATCGTCTCGGACTGACCCGGGAGGGTGCCCTCGGTCATCGAGGTCGGGTTCGACGAGATCGCGCCGTCGAACACGGCGACCGCCTCGACGATGGCCGGGGCGGTGTCGAAGCCCTCGGAGATGCCGACCGAGTGGGCCATGTTCGGGTCCCGGTTCTCGAAGTTGATCGTCACGTTCGCGCCGACGGGCACGCTGATGGTCATCTCGCCGAACTGGGCGCCGTTGTAGTTCCAGTAGTTGCCCTTGTCCGTCAGGCCGGCCACGATGTCGAGCGTGACGTTCTCGCCGTCCATGGAGTACCAATCGGGCATGGTCATCTGGCCCGCGTCGGCCGCAGCCGTCTCAGCGGGAGCCGCGGTCTCGGCGGGGGCCTCCATCTCGGCGGAGTCCGACCCGCCGCAGGCGGCGAGGCCCAGGAAAAGAGCAGTAGAGAAGGCAGTGCGCTTCATGTCGTTCTTACCTCGGTGCGATGGCGGTGGGTCTCGGAAAGGTCCGGATCGCCGGGCCGGACCCGGGCACTCAGCGGGCGTGCGAGCCCGTGAGCGCGATCGAAGGCCCCGCCGGTCGCTTCGTCCGCGCGGCAGGGCTGAGATGCATAGCTTGTGAATTTATATCACAAGGCCCTGATCGTGAAGCCCGGGCGCTTCTTTCACGACGAGTAGTACGCGGCGTTCTCGTCGACGTACCCTCGAGAAAGGTCACAGCCCCAGGCTCGGGCCTCGCCGCTACCGACCCCGAGATCGACCGAGAGTTCCACCGTGTCGAGCAGCAGCGTCGCCCGCACGGTACCGTCATCGAACTCCGCGCGGCGTCCACCGGCGACCACCGGCAGCCCCCCGAGAGTCGCATGGACGCGCTCGGGGTCGACCGCCACGTCGACGCACTTGCCGACGGCCATCAGGATGCGCCCCACGTTGGGATCCCCGCCGTGGACCATGGTCTTGATCAGGGGCGACTCGACCAGCGCTCGAGCGACCACCCGAGCCTCGGCATCGGTCGCAGCGCCGCGCACCACCACGCGCAGCAATCGCGTGGCACCTTCGCCGTCGCGGGCCAGCATCTCGGTCATGGCCTCGCAGGCCTCGGTCAGAGCCGCCTCGAAATGCAGCGGATCGACGGGGCCCGCAAGCCCGTTCGCCAACAATGCACAGGTGTCCGACGTGCTCGTGTCGGTATCCACGGACAGCATGTTGAACGTCCGCGCCACCACCCGCCGGAGGACGGCGTCGAGGGTGGGCGCATCGAGCCGAGCGTCGGTGAACGCGTAGGCCAGCATGGTCGCCATATTCGGCGCGATCATTCCCGAGCCCTTGGCGACGACCGTCAGCACCGCGGGGTCGCCATCCGGGCCCTCGATCTCGACCGAGATGGCCTTCGGGTGCGAGTCCGTGGTCATCATCCCCCGCGCGCCCACCAGCGGATCCGCCTGCAGCAGCGCCGCCATTCCCCGCAGTCCCGACTCGATGCGCTCGATGGGCAGGGGCACCCCGATCACTCCCGTGGAGCTCATGAGCACGAGCGCCTCGTCGATATCCAGCTCCCGCGCGGCCGCTCGAGCCATGGCCCGCGCAGCGGCGACGCCCTCCGGCCCCGTGCCCACGTTGCTGACCTTCGAGTTGACCACCACGGCCTGGAGTCGCCCCGACCTCACCCGCTCGCGCCCGACGAGAATCGGCGCCCCGGGGAAGTGATTGCGGGTGAACACGGCGGCGGCCGCGGCCGGCACCGACGAGGCGAAGAGGGCGAGGTCTTCACCCGCATCTTTCAGGCCGCAGTGGACTGCGGCGCAGCGAAATCCCTGCGGCAGGCGAGGTGGATCGTGGCGAAGCATGGCAAACGGTCGATGGAGAGCGGGCGGGCGTCTTCAAAGGTAGATCGCTCCCCCGGGGTCCGCTCACCCCCCGGACGAAAAACGACCCCACCGGTCGAAACCGGAGAGGTCGTTCGTTGCGGGCGGAGAGACCCCGGCAGTGCGAAGCGCGCTTCAGACAATGGCCGTCAGCCAATGGCCGACCGCGGATGGCCGACCGCAGAGGGCCGACCGCGGATGGCCGTCAGCGAATGGCCGTCAGCGAATGGCCGTCAGCGCACGGCCACTAGCGCACGGCCTTCAGCGGGCGCGTCTCCTCGGCCATGCGGCGAAGCGATCGGGCGGCGCGGTTGTTGCCTTCGCGCTCCGCACGCTCCGCTGCGTCGAGGATGTATCGGATTCTCTGTTCGATGCTCATCGCTTCTCCTCACTGAGCCGCCTGCGGGCGGCGCCCCCCACGTCCCACTCACTCATCCCTACGACGAGTGAGGAGCCAGGTTTCTGACGGGTCGTCCAATCACCGAGGGCTGCACTGTCGGCGCCCGCCCTCACGTGAGAAAGCGCCGACTCGCACCCAGCCCTCCCACTGAACCATTAATACTTGCCGCGTCATGCTTTGTTCCCGAAGTGCGCGCGGAGGCCTGATGCCAACGACCAAAGGGTCCAGGCGTGGGGGCGCTGATGTCGAGAGAATCAGGCGCTGCCCCGAGGCAGATCAGTCGCCGCGCAGTTCGGCTCGCAGCCGGTTCAGCGACTCGATCAGGCCGGAGAGGGTGGCCTCGTCGAGTGCCGACATCACCGCGGCGTCGGCGTCCTCGACCACCCGGTCCAGCCTCGAGAGGAGCGCCAGGCCCTCGGGGGTGATGGAGCATCGCACCACACGGCGGTCCTCCGCCCCCCGATTCCGCTCGACCAGTCTCTTCCGTACCAGTCGATCGACCAGGCGCGTCACCCCGGGCTGCCGTTCCACCATCCGAGTGCCGATCTCGAGCGTCGGCAGTCCCTCGTCTCCGGCTCCTCGCAGAATGCGCAGCACGTTGTACTGCTGCAGAGTGAGGTCCTCGGCCGCCATTCCCTGGCCCAGTGTCCATCGCACCACGTCGGCGGTCCGCAGCAGGGAGACCATCGCCTCCTGTCCCGGGCTCCGGAACGGGACGCGCTGCCCGATCTCCTCGGCGACGGTGCGAGCGGGGCGCGACGACATGGCCAACCTCCAATGGGTGGAAACGGCAGCGGCTCCCCCGCCGAACGACGGAGGAGCCGCGAGTGCGCCCGAGAGGATTCGAACCTCTGACCTTCGGCTCCGGAGGCCGACGCTCTATCCAGCTGAGCTACGGGCGCGTGCCAGAGCCTTTGAATGTCCACCGCCACCGCGACATGGTCAAGCCCCGTTCCGCGCGCCCGGGGACCCCTCCGGCCATGCGAGACCCGGGTCCCCGCCCTGCCAAAGCAAGCGGCGTCCCTCCGGAAGAAGGACGCCGCGAGGCACGCGAATAAGCCGAGTTCTGTCCCCACGAATGGGTGAGGGTCATTTCTCTGGGACGACCCTCTCGGGACGCCTCATGCGGCCTACCCGGGACTCGAGCGGGGCGGACCACCCCTCGTCCCCTATTCGGCCTTGCTCCGGATGGGGTTTGCCATGCGACCCACTGTCACCAGGGGCCCGGTGCGCTCTTACCGCACCCTTTCACCCTTGCCTGTGCCCCGAGGGGCCATCGGCGGTCTGCTCTCTGCTGCACTTTCCGTCGCCTCGCGACGCCCGGGAGTTACCCGGCATCCTGCCCTGCGGAGCTCGGACTTTCCTCCGCCGCAACCCGAAGGCCCGGCGGCGACCCTACACTCGCATGCGACTCCTCGTACACGGCGCGCAGGACCATGGGTCCGCCCACGCCGACCCGCCGGCCCCCGGCGCGCAGGACCATGGGTCCGCCCACGCCGACCCACCGGCCCCCGACCCACCGGCCCCCGACTCGCCGGCCCCTGACCCACCGGCCCTCGACCCGCCCCGACCCCTCACCAGGGACGGGCGGCGACGTCCACGCGTAGGGTCCAGCGTCGCACCGGCGGCTGGGTCATGAAATCGCGCACCAGAACGTCGACGGCCCCGAATTGATTGACCTCCGGGTCCATCCCCGAGTAGTCGGTCCAGGTCGCGAGATTCTGCCCGAGCAGGGAGAGCGCGAGATCACCGCCCGCCGGGGCGAAGGCCCGGAGCTGCCACCGCACCCCGACCTCGGCCCACCTCCAGAAGGAGGCATCCTCGATGAACCCGGCCTCCGTGAAGAAGTCCGGCGGGAAGATCGCGACGGCCTGCGCCCGGGCCTGATCGGCGAGCGGCGCGGTGGCGTCGTTGAACCCGCGGCACAGCGTGACCTGGCAGCGATACCCCTCGGTGAGGTTGCGAAGCCGGTGGCCGCCTCGGTGGATCCAGCGCGTGTGGACCGTCCAGTCGCGGTAGCTCCACGTCGATCCGATCCCGACCTCGAGCCGAGGATGGGGTGTGCCGAGGAAGCGCGCCTCGGTGTCCACGTTGATCTCGGATGGCACGAGGACACCGTCGCCGTCGCGATCGTCCCACCGCAGCGGTTGCGCCCAGTATCCGCCGACCGGGTGCCCGACCACCGTCCACTGCACACCCTGCCGGATCTCCGGAGGGGCGTCCTCACCCGGAAGCGGATCCAGCGAGAGAACCTCGTTGTCGTTCCACGCGGCTCCGATGTCGACCACCCACCGGGCGGCCCCACGGTGGATCCGCCATCGGGTCTGCAGTTCCCACCCCCGATTGCGCAGGTCACCCACGGGATCGTAGCGCGCGCCCTGGGCGGCCGCCGCGAAGAGGAGCGGGCTGCGCAGGAGCAGCCCGTCGGTCGTGCGGTCGTAGCGCGTCAGCTCGAGGTCGAGCCGGTCGTCGAACCACTGCGTCGACGCCGCGAGTTCCCACGACGTCGTGCGCTCGGGATCGGCAGCGGGCGCGTCGGACGCGAGCGCCACCCGGTCGAGGCCGCGCCCATCCCGGCCGGGTACGTGGACGCCGCGACCCCACGCGGCTCGAACCGAGAGGGCGGCCGGCCACCACCCGGCCGCCGGCCCCCCGTCTCGGCCCGGTGCCGCCTCGAGCTCGGCGAACGGGAGTACCACCGTCCCCCAGTCCCGACCCAGGGCCCGGTTGCTCTCCACGCGCAGCCCGCCGTCGACGTTCAACCACCCGCGCCAGTCGAGCCCCTGCCGCACCCCGACGGCAGCGATTCGGCGCTCCCCGTCGAGATCGAAGCTGCTCCGGTCTTCGGCATCCTCGACCGTGCCGCCCCCGGCCGGCAGACCCACGCCGCCCCGGTCTTCGCGATCGAAGTCGGACGACCACAGCTCGGCGTACACGCCGGTCGATCCGCCACCCCAGCTCGTGTCCCAGGTGGCGTCGGTCGTCAGGCGGGCGGTGCCGTTGCCCAGAACCGTGCGGTTGCGGTCGGCGATCCCCCGCGGGAGCTCCGAGCCCAGGCCGATCAGCCCCGGGGGCACCATCTGGAGGTCCCGGCGCGTCGTGCGCTCGAAGCCGAGCACCAGCCCGGAGCGGAGCCCCGGCGTCCACTCGAAAGTGGTGTTCGTCGCCGCCCTCCAGCGCGTCCATTCCTGGCTCAGATCGCGCCCGTAGACCTGGCTGGGGCGAAACAGCCGATACCCGAAGTCCGCCTCGGCACCCCCTTCGGCGAACCCGAGCAGGCCGGCCGGGTGAATGCCCGCGAAGTCGTTGCCGTCGAACGGGCGATCCACCCGCCCGTCGGTGATCGCCAGACTCGCGTGTACGCGCAGCCGCTCGCGCGGATCGAAGGCCACGCCCACGTCGGCCGACCGCCGCACCCGCCCGTCGGGCGGCTCCGCGCTGGCGCCCTCCTCGAACTCGGGGACGGCCAGCACCCCCCGGTCCACATCCCACGAGCCCCGGATGTGAACGCTCGCGCCGCGCACCGAGGCGTCGGCCTGGGCGCCCACCGCCCCGACCGCGCGTCCGGCGAAGGGGATCGAGGCGGGGTCGTCGAGAGGGGCGAACATCTGCAGTTCGGTCTGGTCACAGCGACCGAGCGCCTGCTCGTAGGCGAAACACGCCCCGGTGCCCTCGCGACCGAACCAGTTCGCCGGGCGACGCGCAACGTCGGCCGTTCGCCCCCAGACGCCCCACGCCCGCACTCGATCCGGACCCGCCGCGGCGGCATGGCCCGCTCTCGACGTCAGGACGATCACCCCGTTCGCGGCCCCGGCGCCCCAACGCGCCATGGCCGCCGGTCCCCGGAGCACCTTCACCCGAGCCAGCGACGTGACCGGGATGTCGTCCAGCCGACTCGGAGCCTGACCCCCGACGCCGATCGTGGTCGAGCGCCCGTCCCCGTCGATGCGCATTCCGTCCAGAACGACGACCGGCTCGTTGGTCAGCGACAGCGAGCCGGGTCCCCGGATGCGCAGCCGCGGCGCCGACCCGGGCGCGCCGGACGAAGCCAGCACCTGGAGCCCCGGGAAGCGGCCCGCCAGCCAGCGCGAGAGCGGGACGCCCGCTCCTTCACCCGGATGGAGCTCGACCTGCTGCGCCGCGGCCGGTGACGCGCCGGCCGCCAGCGCGAGGAGGCCCACGACCAGCATCGCCGTAGACCCCGAAGCCAGGGTGCGCCGCCGGATCCACCGCAGAATCGCAACGCCCACCGCGGCGACCACCGCGCAGACGAACGCCGTCGTCGGGCGCTGGAGGACGGCCGCCCCGACCGCGAACATCGAGCCGAACAGCAGCATCAGGCCGGCGCCGACGCGGCCGAGGTCGGCGCCCAGGCCGGAATCGGGCTCCACCCCGGTCCGCCGCCGCTGCAGCGCCCACCCCGGCCCGCCCGGCCGGACCTTGCGGTAGAACGTGTCCAGCCGCTCGGGCGACTCGGGGCGCGTGAGCAGCATGACCGGGACCCAGATCGCGGTCGTGATCCCGGCCGTCACCAGCAGCCGAAGTCCGAAGTCCGGGATCACCAGCACCGGGACGACGGACGTGCCGAGGCCCACGATGAAGCCCGCCACCATCGCCGAGAGCTCGGCCCAGGCGTTGATGCGCCACCAGAACCAGCGGAGGATCAGCACCAGTCCGGGGCCGGTCCCCATCGCGATGATCAGGCGGAAGAGGGTGGTGACGTTCTCACTGTAGAAGGCGGCCGCCGCCCCGAGCACGGTCACCAGCACCGAGGTCACCCGCGCCGCCGCGACCGTCTCGGAGGCCGTCGCATGGGGCCGCAGGAAGCGCACGTAGAGGTCGTTCGTCAGGTACGAGGCGGACCAGTTGATCGTCGTGGAGACCGTGCTCATGAAGGCCGCGACCAGCGACGCCACGACGAGCCCGAGCAGCCCGGTCGGCAGGAAGTCGAGCATCAGGCGGGGGTAGCCCTGCTCGGGGTCGGCGAGGTCGGGATAGATGACGACGGCCGCGAGGGCGACGATGATCCAGGGCCAGGTCCGCACCACGTAGTGCAGCAGGTTGAAGAGCCACGCCGCCTTCTGGGCGTCCTCTTCCGTCCGAGCCGCGGCGAGACGCTGGACGAACTCCCCGCCGCCGTCGGAGCGCCGGAAGGCCCACCACTGCAGACCCACGTAGGCCAGGAAGGTCGACGCGCTGATTCCGGCCGCCGCCGACCAGACGATCCGCCCCCCGTCCCCCCAGGTCACCGGCGTGAAGGCCAGGAGATCGACGGTCTCGACCGCGGCCGCCGCATCGACCAGGGCACCGAGCCCACCCAGGTGCGACACCGCCGCCCACGCGACCAGTAGCGCGCCGGCCATCCCCAGTACGAACTGCACGAAGTCCGTCACCACGACGCCCCAGAGCCCGGAGATGCCGGCGTAGACCAGGACCAGCACCGAAATCGCCACCACCGCCCAGAGCCGGTCCTGTTCGCCCGCGAAGCCGAGCACCTCCATGACGCCGAGCGCGTCGACGACCTTCACCATCGCCAGCATGGAGAGGCTGAGCGCGATCGGCCCGAGCACCCCGGCGAAGAGGAAGCCCTTCACGCCCCGAAGGATGGCGGCCGGCCGCCCTCCGTAGCGCAGCTCGCTCAGCTCGTTGTCGGTGACGACCTCGGCGCGACGCCACAGGCGGGCGAAGACGTAGAGCAGCACGACGTGGGCCACGCCGAAGCTCCACCACTCCCAGTTGCCCGCGATGCCCCGCGTCGCGACTACGCCCGCGACGTAGAGCGGGGTGTCGATCGAGAACGTCGTCGCGGCCATCGAGGTGCCCGCGAGCCACCACGGCAGCGTGCGACCCCCGACGAAGAAGTCCTCGAGGCTCCCCGAAGCCCGGCGGGCGAGCGCGATTCCCACCAGCAGGCTCGCGACGAGATAGCCGGCGACGATCCAGAGGTCGAGCGAAGTCAACGGCCGAGCCGTCGATAGCGGAGACGCGCCGGGGTGGGAGGCATGGCGATGAACCTACCCGAGGCGCCCCCTCGCTTCCAGCGGGCGAGAGGAGCCCCCGACCGAGAATGCGGATGGAGATGGACACGTCGACCGGAGCGCACCCGAGTCCCCCGGGACCGGACCGCCGCGCCACCCCCACCCGCGACGAACCCTCTTTGCGAGGTCCGTGCCACTCATCTGTTCCCGGGAATGTCGCCACCGCTCGCCACGCCCGAGGGGGATCGGTCCACCGTCGATCGGCACGACGGTACCCCTGCGGCATTCCGGTACCGGTGGCTCCAGTCACGCCGCAGCGGTAGAATCGCCTACATGAGCTTCGGCGTGCGCATCGAGTTCGACGTCCACCCCCCGGTCTTCCGGACGGGTGAGATCGTGTCGGGCCACGTAGTGGTCGACCAGGAGGCCGCGGACGCCGCCCGCTCCGTGACCATCCGCCATCGATGGCGCACCGAGGGCAAGGGCACCAACGAGAAGAGCCGGCCGTCGGCTGCCCGCATCCACGAGGGCGCCCTTCCGGGGAGCGGCGTGCGCCGCGTTCCGTTCGCCTTCGGGGCACCCAGCGGCCCGTTCACCTACCGCGGCCACCATCTCGGCATCGAGCACTCGCTCGAGGCGGTGGTGGAGATCCCCTGGGGTCCCGACGTCCATGGCGAGCAGCCGTTCGTGCTGAGCCCGGGTCGGGTCGTTCGCCCGCCCGACGAGCTTCTCGAGCTGGAGACCTCGGAGAGGGTCGAGGCCACGCGGCGCCCGCCGCTCGTGTTGATCGGGGCGGTATCGCTCTTCTTCGGCCTCATGACCCTGCCGTTTCCCGGCTTCCTGTTCATGGGTGCGGCGGTGGCTCTCTTCGTCTTCGCATTCGGGCGCGAAGTCGCGCAACGCAGGACGGGCGCGGTGGAGATGATCGTCGACCCGGAAGTCGTCAAGCCGGGCGACGCCATCGATGTCGTGGTCTCGCTTCGGCCGCCGTCCCACGTAGTCGTCAACGGGATCAAGGCGACCTTCCAGGCACGGGAGTTGTGCACGTCCGGGAGCGGGAATCAGAAGAAGGTGCACAAGCATCTCGGCTATCACGAGGTCGCCGAGCTCACCGGGGCCGCACACCTGGCGGGCAAGCAGGAGCATGTGTTCGAAGGACGCTTTCGGGTGCCGGCGATCGGCATGTGGAGCTTCCGAGGCAAGAAGAATCGGATCACCTGGGACGTCGAAGTCGAGGTCGACATCCCGTCGTGGCCCGACTGGAAGCGGCGTGTCGAGGTGCTGGTGTGGCCGACGGAGGACCACGCCATTCGCGGGGTCCCGCGCACGGAAGCCCTGCCGGGCGCGATCGACGGCGTCACGGAGGCCGAAGACACCGCCCCGACGTTCGATGTCGCCGAGGTCGAGGAGCCGCCGATCGAGGAGCCTGCGGTCGCCGAGGCTCGTGTCGACGAGGCCTGGGTCGACGAGGCTGAAGTCGAAGAGGCTCAGGCCACCGAGTTCGCGGTCGAAGAGGCTCAGGTCGACGAGGTCGTAGTCCGGGCATCGGAGGTCGAGGGCGCGCTCGGCTCGTGGAGCCCCGAGCCCGAGACCTCCGGCGAGCCCGCGATGTCGGCCCCGGAGGTCGCGGCCGACCCCGACCCCGTGGCTTCGGATTCGGAGTTCGTCCCGGGCGGGATCGGCGCGAGCGAGGTCGGCGAAACCGTCGCCTCCGGTCCCGAGACCGACGAGCTGGCGCGGGCCGTGCAGGCGGCGCTGGACGCCGGGGTGGTGGCCGGAGACCGCCAGAGCCGTATCGAGGACCTGATCGGCCGTCCGGTCGACCGGGCTGCGCTCACGGTCAACCGGGTGATTCGGCCGTACGGGCGCATGCTGCGGCGGATCGACACGGAAGGGCGGATCGTCCGCGGGCGGCTGACCGGCACCCGGCACGACGTCGAGGTCCTCGTGCCCGCCGCCCCCGAGGACGTCCGAACGCTGCGCTACGGGGACCGGGTCGCCGTCTCGGGCGAGGTCGTGGGCTGGGAGCGCCTGCCGGACCGACCCGTCCTGCGTGGACGAATCACCGCTATCCCGGCCGGCGTACGGAGCCTCTGAGACTCGCGGCGCCTCAGCGCCGGGGAATGAGCCGGCGCCGAGGGGGCAGCGATCCCGGACGCATCGCCCGCCCCCCTACGGAGTGAACACCGTCTCCCGCGCGTTCTCGAGCACTCGCACCGCCTCGAGGCGGTCGTCCATGGTCCGGAAGGCCTGCGCGGTGCCGCCGGGCGACGGCGCCACGAGCAGATGCAGGCGCAGCAGGCCGTCCAACGTCGGCAGGCCGAGCTCGCGTTGTTCCCCGTAGCGCAGCAGCGCGTCGCGGACGGCTCGGGAGACCCGGTTGCGCTCCACGAATACGCGACGGATCGCGCCGGCACCGCCGCGAGATCGTCGATCGACCAGGTGGGCGAAGGACAGGAGGAAGTGGAAGAGGTCTTCGGTCGGCAGGGCGGCAGAGCGGTGGTGCGACCACCCCACGACGCCGGTGATCCGATGGCCCTTGCACAGGATGTTCTCGGGGCCGAATCCGCCATGGACGCGCATCAGGGGGAGCGGCCGCACGGCCAGGCGCTCTCGCAGCTCCCGACTCCACGGTGCATCTCCGGCCGCCTCCGGCCACACCGATCCGTCGGCGACCCGGTCGACGCTGTGGCCCAGTCCCACCTGGAGGCGAGCCAGCGTCGCTGCCACCGCGATCATGCGACGACGGATTCCAATGCGCCCCAGGGCATCCGGAGTCAGGTCGAGGGGCAGTGAACGGCCGGGGACATATCCGGTCGCGAGCACCTCGAATTCGTCCGTGGAGCGGTGAGCCAGCGGGACGGGGATCAGGTCGCGCAGCCCCTTCGGAAGGGGAGCGCGGACGGCCGCCAACGCCTGTGCCTCCTCCGCGAATCCGGAGGCGCTTGCGCTCTCGGGCCGCACCTTCAGCACCACGATCGGATGATCGGCCTCCAGGGCGTTGCCGCGGCGCCCGAACCCGATGAGGACGGCGCCATAGCCGAGTCCGCCCGCGGGGTCCGTCAACTTGTGGACACCGATGCGCACACCCGAGAGCCCGCACGACTTGAGCGTGTCCCGCACCGCGACCCACACCCCCTGCACCTCGAGCGGCCCCGGGGCCTCCCTCCCGTACCGCCGGACGAGGGCGGCGAGGGCGATCCGGTCGAAGCCCCGATCGAGCGCCTTGCCGGCCAGCCAACGCTCCAGACGGTCTCGCCTCCGGCACGCCGCGAGTTGGTGGTCGAGAAGATACTGAAGCGCCGGCCGGTCACCCCGCCGGACCAGAAAGGGACCGAAGCGGTGTGGGGGTACGCTTCCCCGCCC
>JAHHMJ010000145.1 GCA_018678395.1 Gemmatimonadota bacterium
CACCTGCCCGTCGCCGGCACCGGGGGAGCTTTCGGCGATGGCATGGATCTCGACGTCGACCCACCGCCCGATCTTGCCGGACCAGATATCACCGGTCCAGAAGGCGTTGACGGACCCGACGTTCTGCTGGGTGATCTTGGACGACCCGTTGCTCTCGTGCGTGACGTAGAACTGCGTGGGGGAGCTGCCGGGGTTGGGTCGATTGCTGGTCTGCGCACCCCAGTAGAAGTTCTTGTGCCCGATCCGCTCCCAATTCGGGGCGTAGTGGATGCGGTACATGATGTACATCTCGCGCACCGGCCCGTTCGGGAACGTGATGATCTGCGCGTTCCCTGCCGACCTCGACCCGACGGCGTAGTCGAACTGCAGCGACCGCCCGGAGCCCAGTGGGTTCGAGGCGTCCGCGACACTGGTGACGTGGGTGTCCCAGCCGGACCAGCGCTCGTGCCAGCCGGGCATCGAGGCATCCGTCCCGTCGACCTGCAGTATGGTCGTCATCCCGGACGGTTGGTTCGGGTACGTGCCGTTCCCTCCTCCTCCCGGTGGCGGCGCGCTCTGCGCGACGGAGATCGAACTACTGCCGGTGACGCCACCCGCCGTGGCGTGGATCGACGCGGTGCCGGGGCCGACTCCCCACACCGTTCCTGCGGCGTCGACCGTTGCGACGGCGGGATTGGTGGAGCTCCACGTCAGCGATACGCCTCCCATCGCCGCGCCCGACTGATCGAGCACCACGGTCGAGAGGCTTCTCGACTCGCCGACGCCCAGAGACACGGTCGAAGGTGACACCAGCACGCTCTGGGGGGTGCTGGGGTCGGTGCCGCCTCCGCCTCCGCCACCGCCACCGCCATCGGTCGTCGCGGACGCGACGTTCGAGAGCGGCGAGTAGACCGATTCTCCAGAGCTCGAAATGCGCCAGGCGACCAGCTGAACGTCGTACGAAGTACCGGACGCGAGACCGTCGATGCGGCACTCGATCTCCTGACCGGGCGTCATCGCGAGCGGGCTCGCGCAGGTCCCGGACTCGAGGGTCTCCGCCTGGCCCCAGCCGAAGCCCAGCGGAGCGCGGGCGTAGCGGATCTCGTGTTGCACGGGCCCGGGTGAGCCATCGTCCGCCGCCCTGAAGGCCACGGTGATCTCCGTGGAGGTCTGACCGACGACGGTGAGGTCCGTCACCCGTCCCGGAGGCCGGGGGCCTTCCGGCACCGGCTCATCTTCGCTCACGGTGACCGTCGCCGCAGCCACCAACCCGTCGAGCGTGGCGGTGATCGTCGCCGTTCCTGCGGCGAAGGCCGCGACTCTGCCGAACCCGTCCACGTCGGCGACCGCGGGCGCGGACGAAGCCCACACCACCTCGGACGTCGACAGATCGACACCAGCCGCGCTACGCGCACTGACCACGAGGCCGGCCGAGCGACCCGGCACGAGGTCCAGGACCTCCGGGGAGAGCGTCAGGGTCGCCAGCGGCGGTGGGTCACCGCCGCCCCCGCCGGTCGCCCCCTGCACCTCGATGTCGACGGTGTCGGCCAGATTGCCGGCCGTAAAGACGGCCTGGGTGCTCCCGGGCCTCAACCCGGAGAAGACGAACTCCGGCTGGAGGGGATCCCGGGAGCCCGCGGCGATCGTGGAGTCCACCACGTGGAATCCGAACTCCGGGAGCTCCGTCAGGCGGTTCCCACGATCGTCGAACAGCGCCACTCCGACGCGCGCCGCGTTCCCGAGTGGGAGGATCATGTTCGACGGCAGGGCCGAGATCGAGGCGGCCGGCCGAGCATCGACCTGGACCTCGAACAGGACCGAGGCGGGGGAGGGGAGCGTTCCTGCAGGGCGATTGGTCGGGCTCGACAACAGGCGCGCAGATGCGGTCTGGACGCCGACGCTGGAGCCCAGCACCCACCGGGCCGAGGCACGGCCTTGAATGTCGGTGACCGGTGAGGACGGCAGGACGACACCCGCCGACGAAAGCCATTCGACCGGGATGCCGAGGAGGGGCCGACCGGATGCATCTCGAGCTCGGATCTCGAGGGGGGCGCCCAGGGT
>JAHHMJ010000312.1 GCA_018678395.1 Gemmatimonadota bacterium
GCCACGGTGCTGGGCGCGCCGGTCGGGTACTGGCGCGAACTGGAGACGGTGGATCCGGTCGCGACGGCTGCAGCGGACGTGACCCCCTATCTCATTCTGCAGGGCGGACGGGACTACCAGGTCACCGAGGCCGATCTCGACCTCTGGCGAGCGGGACTCGAGGGCCGGGAGGCCGTCGAGTTCGAGTTCTACCAAGATCTGAACCATCTCTTCGGCGCGGGCGAGGGTATGGCCACCCCGGCCGAGTACACGAGCGAGGTGAAGCCGGTCGACCCCCGCGTGGTGGATCGCATCGCGCGTTGGATCCTGGTGAACTCTCGCTGACACGCTTGCGCCGGGGACCTCCGGCGGGCATCCTGACCGTCCGTGATCCGCTCGGCGGCGCGGTACCCACGCGCCGTCCCTTCGCCTCAGGCCCGGGAGAAGACCATGAGCGGGACCCCGAACGGACAGGGGCTGAGGAAGGATCTCGGCCTCGCCGACGTGTACGCCATCAGCACCGGCGCCATGTTCAGCTCCGGGTTCTTTCTCCTGCCCGGCATCGCGGCGG
This sequence comes from Gemmatimonadota bacterium, assembly GCA_018678395.1. Classification (GTDB taxonomy): domain Bacteria; phylum Gemmatimonadota; class Gemmatimonadetes; order Longimicrobiales; family Gaopeijiaceae; genus Gaopeijia. Next base: position 551 of record JAHHMJ010000312.1, read on the forward strand.
CGCAGGCCGGGCCCGCGGTGATCCTCGCCTATCTGCTGGCGGGGATCCTGATCATCCCGGCCATGCTGTCCAAGGCCGAGCTGTGCACGGCGATGCCGCGCGCGGGCGGGACCTACTACTTCCTCGACCGCAGCCTCGGGCCGATGGTCGGGACCGTCGGGGGACTGGGCACCTGGATCGCGCTGGTCTTCAAGAGTGCCTTCGCCCTGCTCGGGGTCGGCGCGTATCTCGCGGTATTCGTCGAGGTCCCGGTCGTGCGCGTGGCACTGGGACTCACCGCGGTGTTCGTCATTCTGAACGTCGCCGGCGCGAAAGAGACCACCCGGGCGCAGCGCCTGATGGTGTGGACGCTGGTCGGCATCCTCACCGGATTCCTGGTGCTCGGCGGCTGGGGGCTGACCGACGTGGGCACGGAAGGCGTCAAGGAGCAGCTCACGCCCTTCTTCGCGTTCGGGGCCGAGGGGCTGATCAGCACGGTCGGGCTGGTGTTCGTGTCGTACGCGGGACTGACCAAGGTCGCCAGCGTGGCCGAGGAGGTGCGCGACCCCGACCGCAACATCCCGCTCGGGATGATCCTGTCGCTCGCGACCGCCACGACGTTCTACGTTCTCGGGGTCTTCCTGATGGTGACCCTGCTGGACCCCGACCAGCTGCGGTCCGACCTGGCACCGGTCGCGACCACCGCAGGGGAGCTGCTGAGCGGCACTCCCGGCACGATCGCGGTGGTGCTCACCGTCATCGCCGCCCTCGCGGCCTTCGCCTCGACCGGCAACGCCGGCGTGATGTCGGCCTCGCGCTACCTGCTGGCCATGGCGCGCGACAAGCACATCTGGTCGGGATTCGGTCGCCTGGGACGATTCCGGACGCCGACCCCCGCCCTGATCGCCACCGGCCTGACGATGGCGTTGGCCCTGGTCACGCTGGACGTCCAGGGCGTGGCCAAGCTCGCCAGCGCCTTCCAGCTGCTGATCTTCTCGCTGGTGAACCTGTCGGTCGTGGTCATGCGCGAAAGCGGCATCGAAGCCTACGACCCGGGCTTCAAGTCCCCGCTCTATCCGTGGATGCAGATCGCGGGAATCCTGGTGCCGCTCTGGCTGATCTCGCAGATGGGCTGGCTGGCGATCTTCTTCACGATGGGAATCACCGTCGTGGGGATCGCGTGGTACCACCTGTACGCACGCGATCGGCTTTCCCGCGAGGGCGCGCTCTATCACGTCTTCGAGCGACTGGGCCGGAATCGGTACGCCGGCCTGGACCTGGAGCTCCGACAGATCCTGAAGGAGAAGGGCGTTCGCCAGGATGACCCCTTCGCCGAGGTCGTGGCGGGCGCGCCGGTTCGCGACCTCATGGGACCGCACTCGTTCGACGTCGTCGCCCGGGGCGCGGCGGAACTGCTCGCGGCCGACCTCGGCATCGATGCCGACACCGTCTTCCAGGCGTTCGTCGAGGAGACGCGAAGGGGGGCCACGCCCGTCGCGGAGCACGCCATGCTGCCGCACTTCCGGTCCGACGAGGTGAGCGCCCCCCGGTTGGTGATCGTGCGGGCGCGCGACGGCGTGTCCGTGCCCGAGGCGGGCGAGGACGTCACCGTGCACGCGATCTTCTTCCTGGTCAGTCCGTGGGACAAGCCGGGCCAGCATCTGCGCATCCTCGCCCAGATCGCGGCCCGACTCGACGAAGACGGCTTCACCGGGCGGTGGCTCGAGGCCGAGGGCGACGCCGCGGTACGGAGCACCCTGCTCGAGGACCGCTCGATTCTCACGATCACGCTCCTGCCCGACGAGCCGTCCAGCGAACTCATCGACGCGCGGGTGCGCGACGCGGGCCTGCCCCCCGGCGTACTCATCGCCGTGGTGCGACGGGGCGAGGACGTCATCTTCCCCGACGGGAACACGGTCTTCGAGGTCGGCGACCGCATCAGCTTCCTCGGCGAGGAGGAAGGTCTGGATGCGGTTCGCGCGCGGCTGGGAAGCCGCTAGAACTCACATCTCGGTCTCGTCGGCCGAGGGCCCGAAGATGCCGGGCACGGGCACGTCCCTCAGACGCAGATAGACGGTCAGCTGGCCCCGGTGGTGCGCCTGGTGCGCCAGCACCCAGCGGGCGAAGGCGAAGTGGCGCGGGTCGGACGAATAGATCTGCTCGCCCATGCGCATCGTCCAGCTCGTCTCGAGGTCCTCGTCGGACATCGACCCGAGGATGCCCCGCACCTGCGCCCCGTTCTGCTCGAGAAGCTGGAGCACCTCGCCGGCGGTATCGGCCGTGGGCGGCTTCCAGTTCTGCATCTCCTCGGAGGCGAAGTCGAGGTCCTCGGTCGTCAGGATCATGGCGCCCCAGGAGATCAGGTTCGCGACGTGGGTCGCGAGGTCCAGGGCTTTGAACGACTTGTCGTGCGGCTGCCACGCGTACATCGACTCGGGGATGCGCTCGATGACGCGCTTCGAGGCGTCCAGTTCGGCGTCGAGTTGGGCGATGAGATGGGCGGATAGCGACATCGGTCTTCTCGGTCGGAGGGAGAGACGACAGAGGGCCGCCCGGTCGAACCGGACGACCCTCCTCACGCTATGCGGCAGCACCCGCCTGCGCCACGTCGGTCTCTCCATTGACTCGCCTTCCTACCCTCCCGGGGTCGTGAGCGGTGGAATCGACACCGTGGGCACGAAGCCCGGCCGGCGCGGCTGGACATCCATCGCCCAGGGG
>JAHHMJ010000020.1 GCA_018678395.1 Gemmatimonadota bacterium
GCTGTGGGCTGCTGCGCGGCGGCGACGGTCGGTGCGGCCACCGTCAGAGCGAGAAGCCCGGCGGCGAGACCCGCGGGCCGAATCCGAAAGCGCTTCGTGGAAGGCATCATGCCGTTTCGTAACCGCCGATTCAGAACGGGTTCCGGCCTCAACCGCCGGCGCCGGAGTCGGGCGCCGCAGCAGGCGGGGTCGCGGGGGCCCCGCCGGTCGGGAAGACCTGATGCGAAGTCCGCTCCCGCAGGACGGTCGAGACCGCGCCCAGGGGAATCACGTCCCGTCCACCCGACACGATCGATCGCAGCAGTTCCTCGACCGTGCGGTCGATGGCCTGCTCCTGCGACTCGCTGCCCTGCGGCTCGACCACTCGCAGCGAGAGGGCCTCGGCCGCCTGGACGAGCTGTTCCCGCACGTTGGTGACGAGCGAGTCGATGTACGCCTGGGGCGGAGCGAAGCCTTCCGTGCGTGCCTGGGACACGAGCAGCTCGCGCTGGGTGACGCCTGGGAGCACGTCCTGGGTCAGGACGGAATCGGGCGCCTGGGCGAGCCGCGCCCGGCCCTCGGGCAACTGCGACTGCATGAACATCCGCAGTTCACCGAGAGTCAGCTCGCCGCCCTCGTAATTCACGAGCTCGCGCTCACGGGCCCGGCGGGACAGCGGAATCGCCGGGTCCTCGATCACGCGGCGGGCGACGTCGGCGACGTTGTCGAGAACCCGGATCTCGGCCTCTTCCTCGAGCTGCGCGACGTAGAGGGACTCCGCCTGCTGGAGGCGCTGCGCGAGGATCTGCTGGCGGAACTGCGGCGCCACGTCCTCGAAGGTCGGGACCTGCTTCTCATCGGTGCGAATCACGTGGAAGCCCATGGGGGTCAGCACGACCTCGCTCACCTCACCGGGCTCGAGCGCGAACGCGGCCACCGCGAACGGCTCGACCATGTCGGTGCGCCCGAACAACCCGAGGTCGCCGCCGTTCGCGGCGCTGCCCGGGTCCTGGGAGAACTGGCGCGCGAGCGATTCGAAATCCTCGCCGGCCAGCACTCGGGACCGCAGTTCCTCGGCCTCACGACGCACCGAGTCCCGCTGTTGATCGGTTGCCTGAAGGGGGAAGCCGAGCAGGATGTGGCGCGCGCGAACCTGGGCTCCGGGCGCCTCCGATCGGAAGCGCTCCTGCAGCTCCTCCTCGCTGACGACGGTGTCGGTGCGGATCAGGGAATCCCGCAGCGCGAAGATCATCTCCTGGTCGATCCGACCCTGGATGACCGGCGTCAGATCGACCGAGGCCAGGGTGCTGTCCTGGGCCATTGTGCTGGCCAACAGCGTGTAGTCGACCCAGAGCTCGGCGAGCGCCGTCGCCACCTGCGGCTCGTTCGGGAGGTCGGGCTGGCCCGCCAGCAGGCGGACCGCCTCGTCCACGGTGAAGGCGTGGTCGCCCGCCCGGGCGAGTACGCCTTCGGAGTCCGAATCCGCACACCCCAACGCGAGCAGAAGGGGGAGCAGGACGGCGATGTGCTTGGACGTCTTCACAGGTACTCCTTCGGAGAAATCCGTCGGTCTTCAGTGTTTCGATGCAACGAGGGGCTCCTGCTGTTCGCTCAGGACCGTCAGCGCCTGGATGAGCGTGTCGGTCAGCGGCTCCGCTCCGTGACGGGTCAGAGCCAGCGACAGCGGGGCCATCCGGCGGACCTCGACGCTGACCTGTCGGTCGGTCAGGGGCCCCTGGAAGGCCTGGAGTCGGGGAACGACGCCGCCACGGAAATTCAGCCGGGCGGTCCGACCTCGAACCAGGATTCGTTCGATCCCCAGCCCCTTACCAAGCAACCGTAGCGTCGCGGCGTCAAGTAGCCGCGCGACCTCCTCCGGGATGGGGCCGAACCGGTCCACGAGCTCATCGCGGAGTTCCTCGACCTCGCCCGATCGTTGAATGCGGGACAGCCGCCGGTAGAGATGGAGCTTCTGCCCGGAGTCGTCGATGTAGGACTCGGGCAGGTACGCGCTGCCCGAGAGCGAGATCTCGGGCTCGGGATGGTCGGTGCCCCCGGCTTCCTCCTGCTGGAGCCGTCTGACCGTGCTCTCGAGGAGCCTGAGATAGGCGTCGATGCCGACCACGTGCGCAAAGCCCGACTGATCCGCACCCAGCAGATTGCCGGCACCGCGAAGCTCCAGGTCCCGGAGCGCCACCGAGTACCCGCTCCCGAGTTCGGTGTAGTGCTCGAGCACGCGCAGGCGCTTGCGCGCATCTTCGGTAATGCCGTCGGGGGTGATCAGGTAGCAGTACGCGCGCCGATCGGATCGGCCCACGCGGCCGCGAATCTGGTACAGCTGAGACAGCCCGAACCGATCCGCGCGATCGACGACGAGCGTGTTGGCGTTCGGCACGTCGAGGCCGTTCTCGATGATCGCGGACGCGACGAGCACGTCCACCTCACCGTCCACGAAGGCCGTCATGATGCGGTCGAGTTCGTTGGCTCCCATCTGCCCGTGGGCGACGTCTACGCGGGCCTCCGGAACCAGCGCCCGGATGCGTTCCGCGGCGGTGTGAATCGTCTCCACACGGTTGTGGAGAAGATACGTCTGACCCCCCCGGTCCAACTCACGGTGGATCGCCTCCGACACCAGTCCGTCACTCCAGGGAAGGACGTGGGTGATGATCGGCATCCGGTCCCGAGGCGGCGTCCGGATCACCGTCAGGTCCCGAATGCGTGAGAGCGACAGATACAGGGTGCGGGGGATCGGGGTCGCACTGAGTGTCAGCACGTCGATCGAGCTCTTGAATTGCTTGAGCCGCTCCTTGTGCTTGACGCCGAAACGCTGCTCTTCGTCGACGATCAGCAGTCCGAGGTCGTTGAAGACGACGTCGGGCGACAGGAGTCGGTGCGTCCCGATGACGATGTCGACGCCGCCGGCTTCGAGGTCCTCGACCAGTGCCGCCGTCTCCCTGGCGGTGCGAAACCGGCTCAGCGCACCGATGTGCACGGGGTAATCGGCCAGCCGTTCATCGAAGGTGTGCCGATGCTGTTCGGCGAGAATCGTGGTCGGCGCGAGCACGGCGACCTGTTTCCCGTCCTGAATCGCCTTGAAGGCCGCCCGGATCGCGATCTCCGTCTTGCCGTAGCCGACGTCTCCACAGATGAGCCGGTCCATGGGCCGCTCCGACTCCATGTCCCGTTTCACGTCGGTCGTCGCGGTGCGCTGGTCGGGCGTGTCGTCGTAGAGGAACGACGACTCCATCTCCTTCTGCCAGCGGGTGTCCGGTCCGAAGGCGTAGCCGCGAGCCGCTTCACGGCGCGCGTACAGCTCGAGGAGTTCGACCGTCATCTTCTCGATCGCTTCCTCGGTCTTGCGGCGCAGCGTCTTCCAGCGCTTGCCCCCGATCTTGTGCACCTGCGGCGGCTTCGCCTCGTCGTCGCCGCCGACCCAGCGCTCGACGAGATCCAGGCGGTAGACCGGGACGCGCAGCACCTCGCCGCCCGCATACTCGATGGCCAGCAGCTCGAACTCCTCCCCTCTCAGCTCGAGCTTCTCCATGCCCGTGAAGCGTCCCACGCCGTGATCCATGTGGACGACGTAGTCGCCTGGAGTCAGCTGGGAGAGCGACTCGAGCGACACCGCACCCCGGAACCGGCGCCCCCGACGCAGTCGCCGGGAGCGACGGAAGATCTCGTGGTCGGTGAAGACGCGTAGCGGCGGAGAAGACCGGGGCAGCAGGAATCCGCCGCCGAGAGACCCGATCGCCACCTGCGTGCCGGTGGGGATCCCCTTGCCGGCCTCGAGGATCTCCTCGAGCCGTTGGGCCTGGCCCTCGTTGTCGCAGAGCAGCAGGGTCTCCTCGCCCCGCGCGGCTCCCTCGCGCAGGACGCTCTGGAGGCGCTTCATGTCCCGCTCGATGGCTGGAGGCGGCTCCGCACCCAGGGAGATGGTCCCCTCGACTCCTTCACCGAACTCGACTCGGGGGAATGCCGCCAGCGCCTGCACGGCGCCCTCGGGAGGAAGCAGCAACGCCTGCGGGGGGAGCAGGTCGCCCATCCCCGAATCCCGGAGGTCGTCATACACGCGCACGGCGTGCTCCCACGCCTTCAGCACGGCGGTGGCCCAGGGCGCCCCACCGAGATCGAACAGCAGGGAGTCGCTGCTGAGCAGCTCCAGCAGCGAGCGGGGTGCCGTGGCCTCGGCGTCGCGATGGCTGCGGAACTCCACGGGCAGCACGTGCACTTCGTCGAGCGCTCCGGTCGACCGCTGGTCGAGCACGTCGAACGTCCGGAGCGATTCGACCTCGTCGCCCCAGAACTCCACGCGAATGGGTTCGGGCGAGCCGAAGGAGAAGAGGTCGACGATGCCACCGCGCACGGCGAACTGGCCGACCTCCTCGACGATCGGGACCCGTTCGAAGCCTCGTTCCTCGAGCGCTTCGGTCAGGGTCGCGAAGCCGAAGGACGAACCGCGCGTAATCGTGAGTCGGAGCTCTGCGATCCCGTCCGGTACCGGCACGCGCTCCTGCAGAGCCCGAACCGTCGTGACCAGAATGCGGGCGCGCCCCGAGAAGAGCGCCTCCACCGCCTCGACCCTGAGTCCCCCGATCTCGAGGTGCGGCTCGTCGGACTCGTAGGGCAGGGCTTCGCGCTGTGGGAACAGGACGGAGCGGCCCTCTCCGAGCAGGCTTTCCAGATCGGCCTCCACGGCCGCGGCGCGCGCCGGATCGTCGGCTACGGCGACGAGGAGGCGGTCGGGGCGCAGTCGGTGGAGGGCCGCGATGGCGACGACGTCGGCGGAGCCGGCCACACCGGAGACGCGCACGGATCCCGACGTCCCGGGGAGGGCGTCGCTGAGCGCGCGGAAACCCGGCGAGGTCTCCAGGGCGTCGAGAATGCGGTGATCGGGCGCGGTCACGAAGCGGTGCGGGGGGGGGACGGCGACGAAATCGGCGCAGTCCTCGCGGCCGGGCCGACGCCCGAGGCCGCCAGCCAGGTCTCGAGAAGGAGCAGGACGAGAGCCACGCCGAGAAGGGCTCGCCAGGATTCCCATCCCTGACGGCGGGTGAAGGCTACCCGGCCCCAGTCCCGTGGGTCCTCCACCACTCGCGCACCGGCGATCGAGCGCTCCACGCCCGCCTCGTCGAGGATCTCGATCATCGACTCGCGCACCGGGGGGTTCACGGCCTGCAGCTCCAGCAGCGAGTCCCCCGCGAAGACCCGATAGATGCCTGCGTGGCGTGTGCTCCGGAGTTCGAGCGAGCCGTCGACGGGCCAGCGCACTCCCACGGGGTCCTCGACCATCGTGGCCGTCGAGGGGAGGGGCAGGGAACGCCCGACCTCTCCGGGAGCCCGGATGCCACCCGCACCCCAGCCGGTGACGAACCACTCCAGGAGCGGGACCATCGCCGCGTCGACGGGGAGCGTGGAGGCGACATCGTCCATCGGCGAACCGATGAGGAGTACGGGGCGCCCCGCCGCTTCGGTGGCGACCAGCCACGGTGTCCCGTCGGACACGCGGGCGAGCACGGACCCGGCGGCTCCCGGCGATGCCTCGAGCCGATAGCGACGGCGGATGCGCACGCCCTCGAGATCCACGGGCACGCGGTTCTCGGCCACGGTGACCTCGCCCGCGCCGACGTCGTCCCGGACCCGCCATTCCACACCGGCGTCGGCGAGCCTCCGGTTCAGTGCGGGCAGGAGCGAAGGGTCGGCCGGCGGGAGGACGACGGTCCGGACCTCGCTGTCGGGCAAGCCGGCCCCGGCGGCCGTCAGAAGCACATCGGGCGATCCCCCGAGGACGATGCGCCCCCCCTCCTCGAGCACCTCCAGCGCCGACTCCACGAAGGGTCCCGAATCCCCGCTGCGCCCGACCCGCGGCGGGGCCCGGACGGGGACCGCGAACCATCGGCGATCGTCGTCGCGCAACGCGTCGGGGTCCGCCTCGGCGTATCCCTCGACCCATCCCTCGGCGAACGGGCCGATCGGCAGCACGGCGGCCTGCCCGGGACCGACCGCAGCCGCCCCCCGGACACGTCCGTCGATGAAGAGCCGCACCGTCACCTCGTCGTCCGGGTCGCCACCGGACACGCCCACCGCGAGCTCCGTGCGCCGGTTGGCTAGAGGGGGAAGCCCGCCGCCCATCTGCGCTTCCAGGAGGTAGCGGTTCGCCGGCATCCCGTCCCCCAGCCCGCGCCAGACGAGGACCGGATACTCACCCGTTTCGGCTGCGCCCGAGATGTCGAAGGCGCTCGCCTGCAGGTCGGAAACGAGGTGGATTTCGCCCGCCCCCATGTCGGCATCCGCAAGGAGCTGGCCCGCTCTCCGCAGAGCGGACGACAGATCGCCTCGGGCTCCCGAGACCCCGGTCTCCAGGATCCGGGTCCGAGCCGCCCGGGCCGACCCCGGCACCGCGATATCCCACGGCTCACCGACGCGAAGAACCCAGACCCGATCCTCGGCGGTGGCGGCCTCGAGTCCTTCGAGGGCAGCGTCCTTGAGCCGATCCAGGACGCGGTCTTCACCCAGAACGCGGCCCGAACTCAGGGAGTTGTCGAGGAGCACCACGACCGCGGTGGGTGGGTGGGCGGCCCCCCGTCCCGCCAGGACCAGCCTCGCGCCGGCCAGCGCGAGGACGACGACGACGGCGCACCGCAGCAGGAGAAGCAGGAGCTGGCGCAGGCGGATGCGGCGCGCGTGCTCTTTCTCGGTCTTGAGCAGGTAACGCAGCGCGGGGAAGACCACCCGCTGCCCTTCCTGGCGGTGGAAGAGGTGCAGCACCAGCGGCACCGCCACGGCCGCGGCCGCCAACAGGAAGAGCGGGCTCAGGAAGCTCATCCCAGCCGTTCACGCTTGCGCAGGTACGCGCGCAGCGCGCGGGACAGCGGCTCACCGGTGTCGACCACCTGGTAGTCGATGCCGTGGGGCCGCAGGCTGCGCCGCCACTCCGAGAGGGCGGCGGCCACCGCGGCCCGGTATTCCGCCCGTACGTCCGCGACCGAAACCCGAAGCTCGACGTCGGTTTCCGGGTCGATGAAGCGTGCGTCGGCCGCGGCGGGCAGCTCCCGCTCGCCCGGGTCGAGGAGATGGAAGACCAGCACCTCGTGGCCGCGGTGGCGCAGGAAGCGCAGGGCCGTCCGGGTCTCTTCGGGGTCGACGAGGAGGTCGGAGAGGAGAATGACCAGCCCCCGCCTGCGGAGCCGGCCCGCGAGTTCGCGCAACGCGGTATGGGCCCGCGTCCCACCCCCCGCTTCGAGCGATGCCAGGCGGCGGACCAGCTCCTGCCATTGGCGTCGCCCACCGCGCGGATG
>JAHHMJ010000269.1 GCA_018678395.1 Gemmatimonadota bacterium
CCCCTGGGACGCCCCGCCTCAGCCCTCGACGCGACGCATCGTGAAGGCGAAGCTGCGCTCCCCACCACCGCCGCCGCCGCCGCCTCGACCACCCATGCCGGACATGGTCAGGTCACCGGTGATCTCACCGTCCGCCAGCACGCCCTCGAAGCGCTGCTCGATGGTGCGACCCTGCCCCCCGCCGCCACCCCCTCGACCGCCCATGGCCATCGAGAGCGTGAAGGTGACTCGGTCACCCTCGATGGAGCCCTCGGAAATCGGCGCGTCACCCATCTGCGTGGATGCCGTACCGGTGAAGGTCATCTCGGACTGCTCGAGGGCGACGTCCATCGTGCGGTCGCCGCGCGGGGTCTCCCACGAAAGCGTCCACTCGCCGGAGAGGTCCGGCGTCTGCGCGACCGTCGGCACCGCAGAGAACGGGAGCGAGGCCAGGAGGGCGATCGCACCGACCGACCCAAGGAGTCTATGCATGAGGTCTCCAATTCGATTGCAGGCGACACGGCAGCGCCGCCACCTTCTGAAAGACGCTCGAAGGCGCCGGAGCGTTAAGCGATCGCGGAGCGCCTCAGAGAGGCTCGACCGGCGTCACGGGGGGGCTCGGCGTCGACGAGCCGTCCGCCTCGGTGGAGCCACGCGGCGTGTCGCCGCCGCGCACCAACTGCTCGATCTTGCCGAGGAGCGAATCGCTGCCGGCCGTGCTCGCGCCGAAGAGCCCGTCGTCGCCGGCCTCGCCCGCCTCCATCCTCTCCATCGCTCCGTTCAGGTTCAACCACAGGTCGAAGCGCTCGCTGAGACGCAGAACCGAATAGAAGAGGCGCGGCCGCTTACCGCCGCCGGAGATGACGTCGAGGACGGCCGCTCCGATGGCCAGGTTCATGAGGGCGAGGTCTTTGAGCCCGTCGATGGCCAACTTCACGAGGAAGATGATCAGATCTCGGATCATCACGGACCGCTTGGCTTCCAGCATCGTTCGCGTCGAACCACTGTGAGAGGAGTCGCATGGGGTCACCGGCTCTCGCCGGGGCCACCCTGATCTACGCACGAAACGAGGCGGGGGATTCAATCGACACGCCCGACCCCAGGGCCTTCGAGCCCGAGCGACACCTATCTGGCACGCGGGGCCGGTCCGCCCTACCCTTTCCTCACCGTCGCTCTTCTGCTCTCGAGGTGTCCCGTGCGTTCGCAATCGATTCTCGCCGTCGTCGGCCTGTTCGCCCTGACCGCTTGCGGGTCTGACGAAGGTATGTCCGGCGATGCGTCCCGGGGCGAAGGAGCCGCTACGATCGCCTCCCTCCAGACGGCCGTCGAGGCGTCGAGCCCGGCGATCCGGGCCGAGGATCTCGCGCCCAGGATCGAGTTGCTGGCGCACGACGACATGGAAGGCCGGGCACCGTCGACGCCGGGCGGACAACGGGCCAGCCAGTGGCTCGCCGACGAGATGGCCCGGATCGGGCTGGAGCCGATGACGCCGGACGGCTACTTCCAGTCCGTCCCGCTGATCGAGGCCACGCTCGACCCCGCGGCGTCGGGGTTGGCCTTCACGGGCCCGACCGGCGAGGCGGCGTTGTCCTATCCGGACCAGACCGTCTTCTGGACCAAACAGATGGAGCCGGAGTTGTCGTTCGAGGCATCGGAGGTCGTCTTCGTCGGCTACGGCGCCGTGGCCCCCGAGTACGGATGGGACGACTACGCGGGAATCGACATGACCGGTAAGACGGTGGTGATGCTGGTGAACGATCCGGGCTACGCAACGCAGGACCCCGAGCTGTTCAACGGTCGCGCGATGACCTATTACGGGCGCTGGACCTACAAATTCGAGGAGGCGGGCCGGCAGGGAGTGGCCGCGGCCCTCGTGGTGCACGAGACCGAGCCGGCGTCGTACGGGTGGGGAACCGTCGAAAGCAGCTGGTCCGGGCCGCAGTACGATCTGGACCGCGGGGAGGGTGGTGATCCCCGGGCCATGCTCGAGGGCTGGATTACGCTAGAGATGGCGGTCGCCCTGTTCGAGGCCGCCGGGCTCGACTTCGAGGCGATGAAGACCGCGGCCGCCACCCCGGGCTTCACGCCGGTGCCGCTGGAGGGCACGACCGCCACCGGATCGCTGGCCACGTCGATCGATCGTCGTGAGAGCCGCAACGTGGGCGGGGTCGTGCGCGGGTCCGAGCGGCCGGACGAGTACGTACTCTACACGGCCCACTGGGACCACCTCGGCATGGACCCCGATCCCGAGGCCGAAGATCGGGTCTTCAACGGCGCCGTCGACAACGCGACCGGGACCGCCGGTATCCTCGAGATCGCCGAGGCCATCGCGGCGCGCGGGGTCGCCCCCGCTCGCTCGGTGCTCTTCCTGGCGGTGACCGCCGAGGAGTCGGGTCTCCTGGGGTCGGAGTACTTCGCCGTGAATCCGACGGTGCCGCTGGCCGACATCGTCGCCGGCCTGAACATCGACGCCATCCTCCCGAGCGGACCCACGCGCGATCTGGTCGTCGTCGGGTACGGGGCCTCCGAGCTCGAAGACGCCCTCGCGGCCGTAGCCGAGCCCCGGGGCAAGCGGCTCACCCCCGATCCCAGTCCGGAAGCGGGCTATTTCTACCGCTCCGACCACATCTCGCTCGCGAAGCGCGGCGTGCCCATGCTCTACGCAGACGCGGGGGCCGACCTGGTCGAGGGCGGCGTCGAGGCCGGAGCCGCCTTCGAGGACGACTACCGGGCGACCCGCTACCACGCGGTCGGTGACGAGTACGATCCCTCCTGGAATCTCGAGGGGATGGTCGAGGTCCTCGACATCCTGCTCGAGCTGGGCGAGGGCATCGCCGACTCGGATACGTGGCCGAACTGGTACGAGGGGAACGAGTTTCGCGCGCTGAGGGACGCGATGCGGGCGGGCGGCTGACGGGACATCGCGTGTCCGAGTCACTGACGCAGGAGGAGTACGACGCCCTCCGCTGGGTGCACGAACACCACGTGCTCTTCCCGACGGTGGGCGCGCAGTCCGCGGACACTCCCATCGCGGAGACGCACTTCAAGAACTGGGTGCTGTGCCGCATCGGGCGGTACGCGAGCAACATCCACGGGCGCGCGACGCCGTTCGCCGAGGTGCTCCACGCGTCGAGTTGGACGAACGTCCGAGGCATGTCCCACATGGGCGAGGTGATCGTCGCCCTCCACCGGGACAACCAGCTGTTCGAGTCGGGGATCGAATCGCCGAACCCGGACTCCCCGAGCGGCACCTCGCTGTACTCCTATACGGGCCTGGGCTCATCGGACTACGAGGGTGGAGCGGACAAGTTCTACCCACACGACGTCACAGCCCGCGACCCCTTCGTGGGATTCGCCGAGGAGATGGACGAACGCCTCTCCGATGCCCAGGAGCGGTTGCTGGACTACCACTCCTCGATCGCGGACCTCGCCGAGCGCGTGGCGACCAACGATCCGGGGCACGATTTCTACCACTCGGTTCGAGAGGAGATCGAGGCCGTTCAGACCGCCCACGGATACGTCGACGACTACGGCTGGCTGCTCGGGGCGATTCCGGGTGGGATGGCCGAAACGCTCCGGAGCCACAACTACGTCGGCCGGATCCAGGACGTCATCAGCGCGCCGACGTGGAGCCGGGCGTTCCAGGCCGCCGACTTCATCGACACGATCAACACCGCTTCGAGGCTCTCGGTGCAGATCCGATCCGCGGCGGGACCCCTGTCCGGGTCGTCCGCGGTCGCGGCGGACCGGCTCTCGTCGTTCCTCGGCGTGCTGCGGGTCGCCTGCAGCTTCCTGCCGATCCTCGGCGATTTCTACGCGAAGATGTTCGACGGTATCCCCGGCCTGATCGCGAGCTACCGGAACTCGGTGGACTCGTACGTGCGCAGGATCGACGCCACGATCGCCGCGGCCGAGGGGCGGCCGCGTCCCCCCGGCCCACCCCACCGCAGAGCCTGTGCGCGGTGCGGCCTCGACGTGGCCTACCCCTGTCGGCCGTCGCAGCGGTAGTGCGGCGGCCTACACCCCGTCGGTCGCCATCAGAGGTGCTCCTCCACGAATCGAAGCGAGTTGCCGTCCGGGTCTTCCACGTACATCTCGCGATTGCCCCACGATTGGTCCGTGGGAGGCATCGCGGCCTCGAGGTCCCGGTCCCGCAGTTCGCGGAAGAGGTCGTCCACCGAATCGACGAGGATGTAGACCGCAGCCCCCGCGACGCTGTCGTCGCGAAACGAGGACAGGTGGACCCGGGCGCCGTCCCGCTGTAGCACGAGGTAGCACGGATCCGCCCGCCCATCGAACGGCCGATACCGCGAGCGGACCTGGAAACCGAGCACCGCGCAGTAGAACCGTTCGCTCACGCGAGAGTCGGTGACGTGAAGGACCGGGATGGCTTGCACGGCCGTACCTGGCCCGCTCAGCCGCTGGCCACGTATGCGTCGATCGATTCCCGCAGGGTCTTGAAGACCCAGCGCCTGCGCTCGTCGTCGG
>JAHHMJ010000466.1 GCA_018678395.1 Gemmatimonadota bacterium
CCACCTTGGCTCAGCCGCCGCCCTCAAGCCACCCACCGCCACCACCAACCGCCACCCTGGCTCAGCCGGCGCCCGCCACAGCCCCAACATCGCCCGCCCTCGCGAGGGCGGACCGCACACGTCCGACAGTCCCCTAGAAGATCTCGATCGTCAGATAGCGACCGGGGTTCTCGCGCAGATCGACGAGCAGGGCGTTCAAGTTCTCGAGTGCCGTGTTGGTGTTCACGAAGAGCGACTCGTCCTGCGAGAGGCGACCCAGCGTGCCCTCTCCCCGCGCCATCCGCCCCAGAACCGTGTCGAGCGTCGCGAGGACGCCATCGAGCTGCGCGGTCGTCTCCTCCATGCTGGCCAGCAGCGAGTCGGCGCGGGCCGCCGCGCTGGCGAGTTCGGGACCCGCGTCGTCGGCCGTCCGCTCCAGCCCTTCGGCCGCGCGGGCCAGCGTCGAGGTCAGCCGGCCGATCTCGTCCTTCTGCTCGGCCACCACCGAGCGCAGGTCGCGCGCGAGCCCCTCGACCTCACGCGTGGACCCCTGGACCGAGCGCACCGTCGCGGTGTCGAGCAGCATCTCCAGCCGCTCCAGCACGGTCTCGGCCTCGACGCCCAGGTTCTCGACCGTCTCGAAGATGCCACCCCCGGCGTCGTCGCCGGGAATCGTATCTCCCTCGGTCAAGACCGTGGTGCCGTCGCCCGGCATGACCTCGACCGTTCGTCCGCCGAAGACACCGGCCTCGGCGAGGGTGGCGGTCGACCCCACCGGAATCCGCCAATCGTCGTAGAGCTCGAGCGTGAGGGCGACCCGTCCGGCGGGCGTCATCTCGAAGCCGGAGACGCGCCCGATGATCACGCCGCGCATCTGGATCGGGTCCCCGCGGCGCACGCCGCCCGCATCCGTGAGTTCGGTCACCAGGTTGTAGCGACCCCGGAAGCCGGCCGGATCGGTCATCAGGAAGAGCACCGTGAAGAACGACACGATACCGAAAATCACGAAGATCCCGACGCGAATGTGGCGGGCGCCGGTATCGCGGGGCACGGTGCGCGCGAGTTCGCGGTCGGAGGGTCCGGATTGTGGATCAGTCATGTTCGATCGCCATATCGAGGGCCCGCTCGGCGGCGGCCCGGTCCTGGAATGCCTGCACCACCGGATCGCCGCTCCGGCGGAATTCGTCGGGAGTCCCACAGAACCGAAGCCGGCCCTGATCCAGCATCGCCACGCGATCGCAGAAGAGCAGCCCACCCTCGATGTCGTGCGTCACGACGAGAGAGGTGACCTCGAGGTTGTCCGACAAGCGGACGATCAGCCGCTCCACGGCGGCCGTGTTGATCGGGTCGAGGCCGGTCGTGGGCTCGTCCCAGAGCAGAATCTCCGGGCGACCGATGATGGCCCGGGCGATGCCCACCCGCTTGCGCATCCCGCCGGAGAGCTCCGAGGGGATCTTCTCGAGGACCTCGATCGGATCGAGGTTCACGAGTTCGATCGCCTCCCATACGCGCCGCGCGAGCTCCATGCGGGGCATCCGCTTCAACACGTCCTCGGGAATGCCCATCGCGACGTTCTCGAAGACGTTGAACGAGTCGAAGAGCGCCGCATTCTGGAAGACGTAGCCGACCTTGCGGCGCGCCCGGGCCAGCGATCCGTCGTCCCCGAAATAGACCGACTCGCCATCGATCATCACATCGCCCATGTCGGGCGTGATGAGAGCGATCGTGGTCTTCAGCAGCACGCTCTTCCCCGTTCCCGACGGGCCGAAGAGCGCGAACATCTCCCCGGTGTCGATGCGCAGATCGACGCCGGACAGGACCGGGTGATCGAAGCTCTTGTGGATCTGCCTGTACTGGATCACCGCGCCCTCAATTGAGCAGGAGGGGCGGGAACATGGCATCCAGAATCAGGATGGTGAGCGTCATGAACATGACCGCATCGGTCGTGGTGCGTCCCACGCCCTCCGCTCCGCCCTGTGTCCGGAATCCCATGTGGACCGAGATCAGCGGGATCGAGACCCCGAAGACCAAGGCCTTCGTGAACGAGTAGAACAGATCCCACGAGTGCCAGAAGAGGTTCGCGCCGTAGAGGAACGACTCGAAGCCCAGTCCGGAGTCGAGCCGGGCCGCGACCATACCGGCGAGAATCCCGATCAGGTTCGCGAAGCCGACGAGAATCGGCATCACGACGATGCCGGCCAGCACGCGCGGCGTACCGAGCAGCACCACCGGGTCTCGGCCGAGCGAGTGGTAGGCGTCGATCTGCTCGGACACCTTCATCGTGCCCAGTTCGGCGGTGATGCGCGCACCCACGCGCCCCACCAGCACGATCGCCGTCAGCACCGGTCCCATCTCGAGCACCACCGTCTGGGCCACGAGGCTGCCCAGGATGTACTGGGGGATGGCTCCGGTCATCTGGTAGCCGCCCTGCTGGCTCGTGACGATGCCCGCGAGCGCGCCCGTGACGAACACGATCGGCAGGCTCTCGACGCCCATCACGTAGATCTGTCGGAAGAACTCGCGCGAGGGCACCTTTAGGCGCACCACCGACATGATCATCGCCCACGTCAGGAGGCCGAGGGCCCCGGCGTGATCGAAGACGAGCTCGGTGCCACGACCCACGGCCCCGAACCACCGTCTGGTGGCGCTGGGGCGCGGGGGAGATTCGAGTGCGGGAGGGCTCACGACGAAGTCTGCGGGCGCGGGGGTTGCAGAGCGGCCTGACAGCCCTCTAGGATCGACGTTCCCCGCCGTGAAATCAACGGCCCGCAAGGGCCTTCCGCTCGCCCCCCTCGTCATGATCCGGACCCGAATCCACACCCCGCCCCGCGTACCCGTGCGCGCGTCGTTCCCGCGACGGGTAGCCGCCGCACCGGTAGCGCTCCTGCTGCCGCTCGCCGCGGTCCTGCTTCCCACGAGCCTGGCGGCACAGACCGCCGACCCCGCCTACGACACCGAGATCGAGCGACTGCAGACCGATCCGCGTGTGCGGGAGGCCCTCGCGCTGCTCGAGTCGTCGGACGAACGCACCATCGCCGAGCAGATCGAACTGACTCAGATCCCGGCACCCCCGTTCATGGAGGATGCGCGTGCCGCGCGCTTTCTCGAGATGATGCGGGACCTGGGTGTGGACTCGGCCTGGATCGACACAGAGGGCAATGCCATCGCGCTGCGCCGCGGAACGGGCGACGGCCCCGTCGTGGCTCTTACCGGGCACCTCGACACCGTCTTTCCCGAGGGCACCGACGTCACGGTGCGCATGGTGGGCGACACCCTCTATGCGCCCGGCGTCTCCGACGACGTGCGGGGACTGACGGCGGTCCTCGCCGTCCTGCGCGCGATGAACGAGACGGAACTGCGGACGGGCGGCGACATCCTCTTCGTCGGCACCGTCGGCGAAGAGGGTCTGGGTGACCTGCGCGGCGTGAAGCACCTCTTCCGCGACGGGGGACCGAGAATCGACGCCTTCCTCTCGGTCGACGGGCCGTCCGACTCGCGCGTCACCCACCAGGCCCTCGGCTCCTACCGCTACCGGATCACCTTCCAGGGCCCCGGCGGGCACTCGTGGGGCGCATTCGGCCTCGCCAACCCCGCCCACGCCCTGGGCCGGGCCGTGCGCCTGTTCGACGACGAGGCCGCCGACTTCACTGCAGCCGCGGGCCCGCGCACCAGCTACAACGTGGGCGTCCTCGGGGGCGGCACCTCGGTCAATTCGGTGCCGTTCGAGGCCTGGATGGAGATCGACATGCGCTCCGAGAGCCCGGCCTCGCTGGACCGGATCGACGCGATCCTGCTCGCCGCCGTCGAAGAGGGACTCGAGCAGGAGAACGCCGCCCGCACGCGAGGCGAGCCACTCACCGTGGACGTCGAGCGCATCGGCACGCGCCCCTCGGGCGAAATTCCCGTCGCCTCGCCGCTCGTGCAGCGATCCATCGCGGCGACCCGCGCGCTGGGTCTGGAGCCCGGCCTCGGGCGGTCGTCGACCGACTCGAACATCCCGATCTCGCTCGGCATTCCCGCCGTGACCCTCGGGGGCGGCGGCACGAGCGGCAACGCGCACAGCCTCGACGAGTGGTTCCTCAACACCAACGGACCCCGCGGCATCCAGCGGGTGCTTCTCGTCACCCTCGCGCAGGCGGGACTCGCTCCCGTGGGGGCGCCCTGATCGACGCCCGCTTACCGCGAGTTCGACTCGCGCCTCCGACCTGCAGACCCCTCCCCTCCCAGCCCCACCCTCTCATGATCCGCCACCGAACCCTGCACCGCTCCCTCACGATCGCCCCGCTGCTCGGGCTCCTCGCCCTGATCACCACCGCGTGCGGGGGACCGGGGGCGGACGCCGAGTCCGCTGACGCCGACATGGCCTCCGAGGCCGAAACCGTCGACGTCGCCGCGATCGTCGAGCAACTCCCGCCGGCCATCGTCGGCAACGGAGGCGAGCTCGCGGGAAGCGCCGTCTCGTACGTCCCCGGCGACGACGCCACGGTCGGATACCTCTCGGTTCCCGAGGGTGAGGGCCCCTTCCCCGCCCTGATCATCGTCCACGAGTGGAACGGCCTCGTCGACCGCGTGCGTCAGGTTGCCGACGACCTTGCCGACGAAGGCTACGTCGTGCTCGCCGCCGACCTCTACGCCGGGCGGACCGGGGCGAACCCCGAGGAGAACATGGCGCTCGTGCAGGAGGTCAACGCCGACCCCGAGACGATGGTGGCCAACCTCGACGCCGCCGTGGCGTTGCTGCGTGCGCGTGACGACGTCACCGGCCGCGTGGGAACCATGGGATGGTGCTTCGGGGGCGGCGTCGTGCTGTCGTTCGGGCTCGACGGCGTCAACCACGAGGCGACCGCGATCTTCTACGGCCGGCTGCTCGACGATCCCGATGCGCTCGAGGCCATGGACCACGAGGTCTACGGCACCTTCGCGAGTGAGGACTCGGGGCCCTCGCCCGAACAGGTCGAGGCGTTCGAAACCGCGCTGGACGCCGCCGGCGTGGCGCACGACCTGCACATCTACGACGACGTCAACCACGGCTTCTGGCTTCGGGTGGACCAGAATGCCGAACTCCGCGCGGAGCCCGCGCTGGACGCCTGGGAGCGGCTCAAGGCCTACCTCGATCGCACCCTCCGGAACTGAGCGCCATGACCGACGTCGTCATTCTCGGTGGGGGACCGGCCGGACTGACCCTCGCATGTTATCTCGCCGGCGCGGGCATCGACCACGTGCTGCTCGAGCGGGGGCACCACCCCAGAACCCGCGTAGGTGAGACGCTCCTGCCGTCGGCGCTGCGGGTCTTCGCCGAGATCGGATTCCTCGAGGTCGCGCAGAATGCCGGGTTCCCGCCTTCCCCCGGGATCGTCTACCACACCGAGGGCGAAGACCCCATCGAGGTGCGCTATCACGAATTCCCGAGCGAGCACCCGGACCTGGGCACGAGCATGCACGCCGACCGCGCCCGGCTGGACATGCTGCTGATGAAGCACGCCCAGGGCATGGGCTGCCGGATCGTCCAGGGGGCTTCGGTGCGATCCGTGCGCGTCGACGACGGTGGACGCGCCGTGGGTGTGGTCGTGGACATCGGCGGAAAGACCGTCGAGTGGGACGCCCGCCTCGTGATCGACGCCACGGGGCATCAGACGCTCGTGGGGCGGCAGCTCGGCCTTCGCTCGCGGGATCCCGATCTCGACCAGATCGCGTTCCACACGTGGTTCGAGGGTGTGGACCGCGGCCCCATCAACCATCGCGACCACGTGCACGTGTCGTTCCTGCCCGTGCATCGCGGGTGGGCCTGGCGCTCACCCGTCGCCGACGACCTGACGTCGATCGGACTCGTGGTGGACCGGGCGGGCTTCCAGGCGCAGGGCCTCACCCCGGAGGAGTTCTTCGAAGCCTGTGTGAAGGACAGTCCGGATCTCGCGGCGGCCATGGCAAAGGCTCGTCCGGCCCGAGTCCTCGGAGCCGAGACCGCCGTGAACTACGCCCTGGAGCGCATCCACGGGGACGGCTGGCTGGCGGTCGGCGACGCGGCACGGTTCGTCGATCCGGTCTTCTCGGCCGGGGTGGGCATGGCGGTAGATTCCGCGCGGCTCGCGGCGAAGGCGGTAATGAAAGCGCTCGAAGCCGACGATACGTCGGCGGCATCGTTTGCCTCGTATCAGGCCGACATGTTCGGGGCCGCCGCGGTGTGGCGCCGGTTCACTCGGCTCTACTACCGGCTCATGCCGGCGTTCACCGTGTTTCTGCGCTCGCCGCAGTATCGAGGCGACCTGCTGCGTCTGCTCCAGGGC
>JAHHMJ010000355.1 GCA_018678395.1 Gemmatimonadota bacterium
CATGGAGGGCGTCGGCGTGGTCGGCCAGGTGATTCCCTGGAACTTCCCGCTGCTGATGCTCGCCTGGAAGGTCGCACCCGCGTTGGCGGCCGGCTGCACGGTCGTGCTGAAGCCGGCCGAGTACACGCCGCTGACCGCCCTGTGCTTCGCCGAACTGGCCGCCGAGGTCGGGCTCCCACCCGGGGTGCTCAACGTGGTGACCGGCGACGGTCGCACCGGCGCCGCCCTGGTCGCCCACGAGGGCGTCGACAAGGTCGCGTTCACCGGCTCGACCGAGGTGGGTCGCATCATCCGCGATGCCATCGCCGGCAGCGGCAAGCGGCTGTCGCTGGAGTTGGGAGGCAAGAGCCCCTTCGTGGTCTTCGACGACGCCGACCTCGATTCGGTGGTCGAAGGCGTCGTGGACGCGATCTGGTTCAACCAGGGTCAGGTCTGTTGCGCGGGATCACGGATTCTCGTGCACGAGGGCATCGCCGACCGTCTCGTCGAGAAGCTCCGCGCCCGGATGGAGCGGCTGCGCATGGGCGACCCCCTCGATAAGGGGGTCGACATGGGAGCCATCGTCGCGCCGGTCCAGCTCGAGCGGATTCGGGAGCTGGTATCGAAGGGTGAAGACGAAGGCGCCACCATCTGGCAACCGTCCTGGGCCGCCCCGCGAGAGGGGTGGTTCTACCCGCCGACCCTGTGTACCGACGTCGCCCCGGCATCGACCCTCGCCCAGGTCGAGGTCTTCGGACCCGTGGTGGCGCTGCTCACCTTCCGGACACCCGACGAGGCCGTCGCCCTCGCCAACGACACCCGCTACGGCCTCGCCGCCAGCGTGTGGACCGAGAACGTCAACCTCGCCCTCGACATCGCGCCGGCCATCAAGGCCGGTACGGTGTGGGTGAACTGCACCAACCTCTTCGACGCCGCCGCCGGCTTCGGTGGCTACCGCGAGAGCGGCTACGGACGCGAGGGCGGGATCGAGGGCCTGCGCGAATACCTGCGTCCGCAGTGGGAGTTCGTGGCCCAGGTGCGCGGCGAGGCCGAGGAGGCGGCGCTGCTCGCCCCGCCCGCCGCGGCCACCGACGGTCCGCCGTCGAGCGCGGTCGATCGCACGCCCAAGCACTACATCGGGGGCAAGCAGGTCCGGCCCGACGCCGAGTACACGCTCCCGGTTCGGGACCGCGCCGGCACCCTGCTCGCCGAGGTCCCGCGCGGGAGCCGCAAGGATGTGCGCAACGCGGTCGAGGCCGCGCGCAAGGCCCAGGGCGCCTGGGCCCGCCGCACCGCGCACAACCGGGCTCAGGTGCTGTATTTCCTCGCCGAGAACATGGATCTGCGCGCCGATGAAATCACCCGCCGCCTCTTGGGATGGCATGGTGACGAAGCGACCGCGCGTGCCGAGGTGGACGCCACCGTGCGTCGGCTCTTCACCTACGCCGCCTGGGCCGACAAGTGGGATGGGAGGGTCCACCACACGCCGTTCCGCAACGTGACCCTGGCCATGCCCGAGCCCCTGGGGATCGTCGGTGCCGTGGCGCCCGCCGACGCCCCGCTGCTCGGCCTGGTCTCGGTCATGGCGCCACTCGTGGCCATGGGCAACGCGACGGTGATCCTTCCCTCCCCCGGCTTCCCCCTGGCCGCGATCGACCTGATCCAGCTGCTCGAGACCAGCGACGTCCCCGGTGGCGTGGTCAACATCGTGACCGGTCTCCGGGACGAGGTCGTCCCCACGCTCGCGGCGCATGACGGCGTCGACGGGCTGTGGGTCTTCGCCCCCCGCGAGCTGTGCGCCGAGGTCGAGCGGCTGTCGACCGGCAACATGAAACGCCTGTGGTGCAGCCAGGGACGCGTGCGGAACTGGCTCGACCGCGCACAGGGCGAGGGACCGGCGTTCCTGCACGAGGCGACGCAGATCAAAAACATCTGGGTGCCGTACGGAGAATAGACGGGCGCTTTCCTTCCGGGTGGGGCGAGGGCGGAGGGGTCGGCCACACCCGACCCCTCCCCCACCGCGCCTCGCCGTCGACCCGCCCCACCTCCGCGCACACACCCGGACCGACGCTCATCCAGCCGTCTCCCAGCC
>JAHHMJ010000136.1 GCA_018678395.1 Gemmatimonadota bacterium
GCCCTACCAGGCGGCCCCTGGTAGGGCCGTTTTGGTATGCCGAGTGGAGGCGGCGGGAGGCGAACCCGCGCGGATTCGAGCGACGCGAGAAGACGCACGACGCGCGGTTCGACCCGAGGCCGTGACCGAGGCTGATCCGGTGAGACGCGCCGACCGGGTCTGACCCCGAGCCCGCCGACCGCTCCTGTCGAAGGAACGCCGCGGCGCGGAGCGCCGTGGGGCAGCGCGACGGGGCCGCGAATGGCGACGCGCTCGCGTTGCATTTTCGGTTTATGTTCGGTATTCTACGCCATGTCTCCCCCAGATTTCGGAGTGGTTGGTATGGATGGCAGCGCACTGATCCCGGAGTTCGACCACGAGGCGTCACTCACCCGGAAGACGCTGGAGAGGGTGCCCTTCGAGAAGGGCGACTGGAAGCCGCACGAGAAGTCGTCGCCGCTCCTCGAACTCGCGACCCATCTGGCGGACATTCCCTCCTGGGTCGAGGTCACGTTGAACCAGGACGTCTTCGAGATGGACGGTCCCTACGAGCTGCCTGAGGTCGACGATGTCGAGGCGTTGCTCGAGCTCTTCGATCGCAACGTGGCCAGCGCACGCGAGGCGCTGTCGAAGGCGAGTGGCGAGGACTTGATGGGCACGTGGACGTTGAAGGCGGGCGGCGAAGTGGTGTTCAGCATGCCGCGGATCGCCGTTCTACGCGGCTTCTGCTTCAACCACACGGTCCATCACCGGGCGCAGCTCGGTGTGTACTTCCGGCTCCTCGACGTGCCCGTGCCTTCGATCTACGGGCCGTCCGCGGACGAGGCGGAGTAACGGGCCGGGACGGGCTGCAGCGGTAGTTCGCCGGGTGATGGGGTAGCGCCTTGGCTCGGGGTTCCGACGGGTCGATACTCCGAGTTCTCGCACTTCCTGGAGATCGCCCCACGCACGCCGAGCCATGGCTCAACCTCACGTCGTCGTCCTCGGAGCAGGTCCCGCCGGTCTCGGTGGAGCCTACCGCCTGCGTACCCTCGACCGCGCCCGCGTGACGGTCCTCGAGCGCAACGCGTCCGTCGGCGGAAACGCCGGCAGCTTCGAATGGGGCGGGCACACACTCGACTTCGGCAGCCACAGGCTCCATCCGGCCTGCGATCCGGACATCCTCGCCGACATTCGGAGGCTGCTCGGGGACGATCTCCTCACGCGCCCCCGTCACGGCCGCATTCGGCTTCGCGGCCGTTGGATCCACTTCCCGCTGCTCCCGGTCGACCTGTTCCTGCGCCTCGATCGCCGGTTCGCCTTCGGGGCGGCCCGGGACATGCTGCTGCCGCGTCGGGCGTCGAGCGACGGGCCGCCCAGCTTCGCGTCGGTCCTCCGGCAGAGCCTCGGGCCGACCGTCTGCGACGCGTTCTACTTCCCCTACGCCCGCAAGATCTGGGGACGCGATCCGTCCGAGCTCTCCGCGGTGCAGGCGAAGAAGCGGGTCTCGGCGAACAGCTTCGGGAAGCTCGTCCGAAAGGTGATGAAGATGGTGCCCGGGTTCGGCTCGCCCATGTCGGGCAAGTTCCTGTACCCCCGCGGCGGGTTCGGCCAGATCAGCTCGGTCCTCGCCGATGAGGCCATGGCGGCGGGAGCCGACCTGCGACTGGGCTCGACCGTCGTGTCGGCCCGGGCTCCGCAGGGGCCGGACGATCCCTGGCAGGTCGTTACGCGCCAGAACGGCGAGGAGTCCGTCCTCCATGCGGATCAGGTGTGGTCGACGATTCCGCTCACCGTGCTGACGCGCATCGTCGAGGGGGCGCAGGCCGAGCCGCCTCGAGCCGCAGCCGATGCCATGCGCTTCCGGGCGATGCTCCTGGTGTACGTGGCCCTGGACGTCGACCGGTTCACGCCCTTCGATGCGCACTATCTGCCCGAGGAGGGGGTGCGCATCACGCGCCTGTCGGAGCCGAAGAACTACGCGGCGCGCTCGGAACCCGCGGGCCGTACGGTCCTGTGTGCCGAGCTGCCGTGCTCGACCGACGATCCCTGGTGGACAATGGAGCCGGCCGAGCTGGGTCAGCTCGTCGCGGAAGACCTGCGGCGCTCGGGAATCCCGCTACCGCACGAGCCGCGCGAAGTCCTCGTCCGTCGCCTGCCGCAGGCGTACCCGATCTACCTGGACGGCTACGAGGCCCACTTCGATGCCCTGGACCGGTGGATCGAGACGCTCCCGCGATTCCTGAGCTACGGTCGGCAGGGGCTCTTCGCCCACGACAACACGCACCACGCGCTGGCGATGGCGTACGGCGCGGCGGACTGCATGGGTGACGATGGGTTCGACCACGAGCGCTGGGCGGAGTACCGCCGAGCCTTCGAGAGTCACGTCGTCGAGGACTGATCCTCGGCCATGCGCTCGCTCTGGCGGCGCAGCGATTCCTCGTGGACCGTGTCGAACACCGCCTGCACGTAATCGGCCCTCAGGCCCAGACGCTCGCCGTGGGCGAGTCGGTTCACCAGCAACTGACGCCAGCGGTCGAGCTGGAACGGGGTGACATGGCGCGCCTGCTTCAGGTCGGCGATGCGGTCGACGACGCCGAGGCGCTCGACGAGCAGCTCGACGAGCTTCTGATCGAGTGCGTCGATCTCTTCCCGCAGGCCCTCGACCGACGCGGTGAACACCGGATCTTCGGCGTTGCTGCGGACCTCGAGCTTGCTGAGGATTCCCCCGAGCCGTTCCGGGGTGACCTGCTGCGCCGCGTCGCTCCAGGCCTTGTCGGGGTCTCGATGGGATTCGAGCATCAGCCCATCGAGGCCGAGGTCCATCGCGCGCTGGGCCACGGTCTCGAGCAGGTCGCGCCGCCCGCAGATGTGGCTGGGGTCGCACAGGAGGGGCAGGTCGGGCAGTTCGCGCCGGAGTTCGAGCACGAGGCTCCACATCGGCGCGTTGCGGAACGGCGCCGAGTCGGCGACCGATACCCCGCGGTGGATGGCGCCGAGATCGCGTATGCCCGCGGCCGCAACCCGCTCGAAGGCGCCCATCCACAGGCCGAAGTCCGGTGCGGTCGGGTTCTTCACGAAGACCGGCACCGTGCAGCCGCGCAGGGCATTCGCCAGCTCCTGGACCGAGAACGGATTGACGGTGGTGCGGGCTCCGATCCAGAGCAGGTCGACACCCGCTTCGAGGGCGGCTTCGACATGGTGAGCGTGCGCGACCTCGGTCGCGGTACGCATCCCGTGCTCGGCGCCGGCGCGTACCAGCCACTTCAGCGCGGGGGCACCGATCCCTTCAAAGGAGTCGGGTCGCGTCCGAGCCTTCCAGATCCCGGCTCGAAGGTAGTGAACACGGAGCGGCGCGAGCCGGGCAGCGGTCTCGAGGACCTGTTCCTCGCTCTCCGCGCTGCAGGGTCCCGCGATCACCAGCGGCGGTCGGTCCACCGAGGACCAATGGCTCATGGGACGGGCCTCGACCGTCATGTCTCGACCCCCCTTTCGGCGGCTCGAGGCGGGGTGGCGCGGCCCCACGGCGCGGAGTAGTGTGGGCTGGGAGACGGGCCGTCGCACCGCTCCACAACCAGGGGAACGAGTTCGCCGTGCGCGCGGTGCGGTAGCGGCGCTCCTCCTTCCGTCGGGAAAGGGAACGAATCATGAAGGTGGGCCAGAACATCCAGACAGGACGGGGCGACTGGAGCTTCGAGGGTCCCGTCGCCGAGACCTTCGTCGAGCACGTACGGCAGTCGGTGCCCTGGTACGACGCCGGGCACGATCTGGTGTGTGGTCTGAGCGACTACTTCGTCCACCGCGACAGCCTCTGCTATGAGATCGGGGTCTCCACCGGACAGCTTCTCCGGAAGCTGGCCGAGCACCACGAGCACAAGCCGGACGTGCGGTGGGTGGGCATCGACCCTGTCCCGGAGATGATCGACCGTGCCCGGGCCCACTGCAAGGACCTGAAGAACGTTGAGCTCGAGGTTGCCGATGCCTTGACCTGGGAGTACGGCAAGGCGGACCTGATCGTGTCCTACTACACGGTCCAGTTCGTCCACCCGCGCCAGCGTCAGGAGTTGATCGATCGCATCTACGAACGGCTCAACTGGGGCGGGGCGTTTCTGCTCTTCGAGAAGGTCCGGGGGCCCGACGCGCGCTTCCAGGACATCTTCGTCTCGCTGTACAACGACTTCAAGGCCGCCAACGGCTTCTCGTCCGACGAGATCCTCAACAAGACCTCGAGCCTGAAGGGCGTCCTCGAGCCCTTCTCGACCGAGGGCAACCTCGGACTTCTGCGCCGGGCCGGCTTCACCGACATCGCCACGGTCATGAAGTACATCTGCTTCGAGGGCTTCCTCGCCATCAAGTAGCCGGCGAGAGCGACGACGGTGATGGCTCGATTGCGGGCGTGGGCCCGAGACACGCTCGCGCGCCAGATCCGCAGACCCTCGGGATGGATCGGCGGGCTGCTCGGCCACCTCATGGCGTGGGAGCATCGCGACCTCACCGGCTGGTGCCTCGACCTGGCGGCGCTCGAGCCGGATCACGCGGTGCTGGACATCGGATGCGGGGGAGGCGCCTCCACCCAGGCGCTCACGGCCCGCGTACCCCGAGGCGCCGTCACGGCCGTCGACTTCTCTCCCCGCATGGTCGGTCAGGCCCGCCGCCGCAACGCCGCCGCGATCCGCGCGGGACAGGTGGCGGTGCATGAAGCCGACGTCGCCGATCTGCCCTTCGACGACGACCGCTTCGATCGCGCCATCGCCATCGAGACGGTCCTGTTCTGGCCGGATCCGGTCGCCGCGCTGCGTGAGACGCGGCGGGTGCTGCGCCCCGGCGGACGGGTCGTGGTGTGTGTCGACGCCAGCAAGGACTCACCCCGCCGCGAGGAATGGATCCAGGGCGCGGACGCCCTGGGCTACACACTCTATTCG
>JAHHMJ010000669.1 GCA_018678395.1 Gemmatimonadota bacterium
CTCTCTTCGGCGGACACCACGACGTCCCGGTAGGCCTCGACCGTGCCGGTGACCCGGACGCTCTCGACGAATTCCTCCACGCCGACTGGGGTGACCTCGACGTTGATCACACGCGAGAAGCCCGCCTCTTCACCCTCGGCCGGCTCCGCACCGTCCGCCTGAGCGTCGCTCCCACAGGCGACTGCCGCCACGAGGGGGAGCATCCACAGGGTCCGCTTCGCCATCAGGCCCGCTCGCTTCATCGTCGTCTCATCTCGTATGGAATCACGTCGTATGGAATCACGCATCGTCCGCCTCACCGTCCCGTTCGTCCACCAGCGGCACCCGGCCCGCCGCCGCGTCGAGCCGTGCTCGCGCGACGAGGAAATCGTATACCGCCTGCGCGTAATTGAACTCGCTTTGACGCAGCGCCACCTCGGCGTCCGTCAGTTCCAGCTGCGATCCCAGGCCCTCGCGGTACTGCGCTCGAGCGATGTCGAATCCCCTCGACGCCTGACGCACCGCCAGACCCTGTCCCTGCGCCCGCTCCCACGCTTCGTCGGCCTGCTCGATGAACGACCGCAGCTCGGCGGCCGCCTGGCTCCTCGCCAACGCCGTCTGGGTCTCGGCCCGCCGCAGGACGGCCCTGCGCTGATCGATCCGCGCATCCCGTTGGAAGCCTTGGAAGATCGGCAGCGTCAGCTGCACCCCGACGTTGCGCGAATAGGACCTGGGGGCTCCGAAGAACTCCGGATCCCCGTTCTGCTGACTGTTGATCGCGTAGGTGCCGAAGAGGGAGATCTGCGGCAGGTAGTCCACCTGTTCGAGGCGCATCTCGGTCTTCCGGAGGCTCTCGGTCAGCTCCAGCTGCCGAACGTCGGAGCGCAGCTCCACGAGGTCGGTCACCGCCGGCGTGCCCCCCTCCGGACCCCACGGCACCCCGACGAAGGTCAGGAGCTGTCGGTTGGCCGGGGAGTTCGCGCCGGGGTCACCGAGCTGCAGCTCCGCAAGGGTGCCGGCGACGCGCAGCTGTTCGGTCTGCTCGGCGTCGAAGCCGAGATCGATGCCGAGCTGGCGCCGGCCCTGCAGGACCGCGTTGTTGGCCCGCCGAAGGTTGGGCTCGAGGTTGGCGAGCTCCACTTCGAGACGCAGCACGTCATACTCGGACGCCAGCCCCGCACGGTTCAGGGCTCGGGTCTCTTCGAGGCTCTGGCGAACCCGCCGCACCGAGTTGTCGGTCAAGCGGGCCTGCTCCTGGGCGAGGAGGAGTCCGTAGAACGACTCGCGCACCCGGGTGACCACCGTGAACGCTTCTCCTCGAACCGACTCCTCCTGGAGCGACCGGAACCGCCCTGCGGCGCCGACGCCGATGAAGGCCGCCGCGTTGAAGAGCGGCTGCTCGACACTCACCGAGAGCTGCCACGTGTTGTCCGCGCCGAACTGGACGCCGATCAGCTCACCCGGGGGCGCGTCGGGATCGAAGATGTTCGCGGGCAGGAAGTTCAGCGCGGGCGAGACGTTCCTCGTGTAGGTCGACGAGAGGTCGACCGACGGGAAGACCGATCCCCAGGCTTCACTCACCTGCTCCTCGGCCTCTTCGAGCCCGTACCGTGCCGCCCTCAACTGCGGGCTCCGGTCCAGCGCCGCGCGCACCGCCGACTCCAGGTCGAGGGGACCGCTCCCGCCCGGCGCCTGCCCGAAAAGTGGACCCGCGGCCAGCCCCGCACTCAGCCCTCCGAGCAGAAGGGCGAGGCCCCGCCTCGTTCGGACGTACCGGATCATGTGAGCCACGTCGTCTCCTTCAGACCGGCAGCGCCGCGGCCGCTTCCAGGGTGTCACGCTGTTCATCCCCTTCATCCACATCGACTCCCAACCCCTGTATCAGACGGGCGATGGACGCCCGATAGATGATCATGAATGCGGCCGTGTCCCCGTTCTCACCGGGCATGAGGAGCCCGCGTGCGTGGAGGGAGATGAGGCCATGAGCGTGGGCCCACAGGGTGAGACCGACCGCTTCGGGATCGGCGCGGCGCAGAATGCCGGCGTCCATGCATTCCCGAATGCGATCGTTCCAGAACCGTCCGACGGCGCACCCCTGCGCCTCGACCTCCGGCGGGAGCTCGGCGATCCCGACCAGCTCCGGCGACGCGAACAGGGCGTCGTACAGCCGGGGGTGTTCGAGAGCGAACGTCACGTACCCCTCCCCGGCGAGCCGAAGCCGCTCGCGAGGCGATTCCCCCTCCAAGGCCGCGTAGAGGTGCCGTGACATGCGGCGGTAGGCCTCGCCGAGGACGGCGAAGACCAGAGCCTCCCTGCTATCGAAATGCCGATAAAGCGCGGGGGCCGTGACGCCGACCCGGCGTGCCAGCTTCCGCATGGAGAACCCTTCGACCCCGTCCTTCACGAAGAGATCGGAGGCGTGGACCAGGATGTTTTCTCGTTGTTCCGACATGGTGAACACCGTAAACAAAGCCCGCGTGGGACTCAATACCCCCGTCCCCTACGGTGCGAAACGGTGTTTAGTGTCAGAAGGTGCGAAAGCCTCAGCGCGTGTCGGGGACCACGTGGATCGCGTGGATGCGGTCCCCCAGCTCGATACGGTCCAGCACGTCCATGCCCTCGACCACCCAGCCGAAGGCCGTGTAGCCTCCGTCGAGGTGCGGCTGGCGGTCGTGGGTGATGAAGAACTGACTCGACTCGGTGTCCAGCGAGCCCGTGTTGGCC
>JAHHMJ010000227.1 GCA_018678395.1 Gemmatimonadota bacterium
GCTTCTTTGCTCCCTCCTCACCCGAGAAGAGAACCGCCCCGAGGTGCCCCCGTACGAAGCCTCGATCCCGACCCGGACAGAAGTCCCACAGCCAGTCCTCGAGAGTCCGGTTGTCGTCGCCGAGCTGCTCGTGGTGATCCTGGGCGAAATACCCCACGTGCGTCTCATGCCCCCAGGTGACCTCGCCGGCGTCGGCCTCGACGTCGCCCACCGCGATGCGTAGAAGCGTGGACTTGCCGATTCCGTTGGGGCCGATGATCGCCAGGCGGTCGCCCCGGCGGACCTCGAGATCGACCCCGTGGAGCACCTGCGTGTCGTCGTACGCCTTGGCGATGCCCTCGACCTTGAGCACCTCCTTGCCGCTCGGGCGGCGCGGCTCGAAGCGAAAGGCGGGATACCGACGGGAGCTGCCGGGCAGCGCCTCGAGCTGATCCGCCTTCTTCTCGATCATGCGCAGCTTGCTCTGCGCCTGGCGGGCCTTGCTGGCCTTCGCCCGAAAGCGATCGACGAACTGCTGGTGGTGGGCGATCTCCTTCTGTCGGCCCTCGATCTCCTTCTCGCGCCGCTCCCGCTCGAGGGCCTTGGACTCGACGAAGGTGGTGTAGTTGCCGGTGTACAGCGTCACCGTCTCGTAGTCGACGTCGAGGATCCGGGTCGAGACGTTGTCGAGAAAGCGATGGTCGTGCGAGATGACCACGACCGGGCCCGCGAACTCCGCCAGGAACGTCTCCAGCCAGCGGATGGAGAGGATGTCGAGGTGGTTCGTCGGCTCGTCCAGCAGCAGGACGTCCGGCGCCGCGGCCAGGACCTGCGCGAGAAGGACGCGCAGCTTGAACCCCCCCGAGAGCACGGAGAGCGGCTGTCGGTGCAGGGGATCCGGGATCCCCAGACCCTCCAGAATCCGGGCGGCCCGCGCCTCGGCGGTGTATCCGTCGTAGAGCTGCACGATCTCTTCGAGTTCCGAGAATCGCTCGGCGTCGAACGGTGCGTCCGGCTCGGCCTCGGCCTTCGCCAGGAGCGCCTCCTTCTGCGAGATCGCGCGCCACAGCTCCGGATTCCCCATGAGCGCGACGCCCAGGATCGACTCGTCCTCGAACAGGTACTGGTCCTGCCGCAACACGCCGAGGCGAGCGTCGCGGGGCACCGAAACGGCGCCGTCCGACGCCTCTTCGTCACCTGCCATGATGTTGAGCAGCGTCGTCTTCCCGGACCCGTTGGCCCCGACGAGACCATAGCGCTCGCCGGGGTTCAGCTGGAACGAGGCTCCTGCGAAGAGCGTCCGATCACCGAACGACTTCTCGAGGTTGGAAACCGAGATCACCGGGACTCAGCGACGATAGAACCGGGTGCGCAGCGGGCCGTAGTAGGGTGCCACGCGGATCACCGGGAGGTCGGGATGGTCGAGAACGCGCATCATCGGGACCTGCTGGGTGCGATCCATGATCTGCTGCGCCCGATCCTGAATGGCCTCCCGCTGCTCGGCGGTGAGCGACGCCGGATCCCGATCCCCGAGCATGTCGGCCATCACCTCGTCGAGGCTCTCGGGGGTCACCTGGAGAATGTGATCGGTCCAGCCCCAGGTGATGAGGTTGTCGTCGGTCTCGGGCTCCATGAGGTAGCTGATCAGGTTGCTCCGGGACTGCGCCGTGGGCACCCAGAACCACCCCTCGACCGCCTCCACGGTCTCCTCTCGCTTCTCGACCTCGACCGACTGCAGGTAGTGGCCCTGGAAATAGCTGTCCCGCCGCACCGACGTCGCGTAGTACACCTCGGCGTCGATCGAGGCGGAGCCACTGAAGCGGTAGACGGCGATGTCGTGGTCCATGAGGAGCGGGACGATCGCGGCCATGGCAGGCGGCAGCAGGTAGCCGACGGGTCGCGTCGTCGTACGCGTGGACACCCAGTTCAGGAAGACCGGCACGTCCTCGAGGCTGTAGCCTGCCGCGGCCGTCGAATCCGGCATCCACACCGGCTCCACTCCGCGCGACTGCAGCTCGTAGTCGAGCACGACGGGATCGCCCCCCTCCATCCCCGCGGCGATGGCACGGGCCCGCGACCCCGAGGTCACGGCCCGAATCGCGTCCTTCTGGTCGGCGGCGGCGCGGAGGATCGCGGTCATGGCGAGCACGCCGCCGCGGATCTGGTGGTAGTAGCGCTCCTCATCGGGGATCTCCTCGACGGTCTCACCCCGGACCAGCCGGCTGGCATTCGGCGTCTCTAGGAGGATGCCGATGGAATTCGTCAGCCCGGTGTAGACGTGGTGCTTGCGGGGCTCCACCGATGTGGACCCCCATCCCCGCACCCCGTCCTCGGTGCGCACACCCGAGTAGTCGAACGCACGGTATCCCTCGGCCTCGACCGTCTCGCGGATGCGCGGGAAGATGTTCTCGTACGGATACGCCCGCAGTTCGGCGTCGGCGGCGGGGTTGAGCGTGCCCTGATAGGTGATCACGTAGGGCGGCGAGCCTCCGTGGTGGCCGTCGACGTGGATGTCGGGCGTCCACTCGTTCAGAACCTGCGTCACCAGCGCCTGGATCTCCTGGGACTCCAGCTTGAGGTAGTCCCGGTTCATGTCGTAGCCGGCTTCGTTCGTCCGCCGGCGCACCTCGCCGCCGTCGGGATTCACGAGCGGCACGGCGAGCACGATGACGTCGTCGAGCACCGCCTGGAGGTCGCCCGCGACGAGTTCCCTGGCGATCAACTGCACCGACTCCTTGGGCGAGATCTCACCGCCGTGCACGGACGGCGCCAGCAGCACGATCGTCTTTCCCGACCGCAGGGCATCCTGCGGCGTGGTGATCATCGGATCCGAGATCACGATCAGCGGCAGGTCGCGGCCCAGCAGCGTCTCGGTGAGCGTCTCCATGTGGACGCGCTCGCTCATCTCGTCGAGTGCGTACCAGAAGTCCATGAGCGGCTCGTAGGGCGTCGGGCCCGAGCGGTAGTCCTGGACCTCCTGCCAGGTCTGCGGGAGCTCCTGGGCGTGGAGGGGAGAGAACGGCGCGAGGAGAAGCGCCCAGGCGACGGCGAGCGTCGGCAGCCGGAGAGATCGAAGCATGATGGTCGACGGGGGTCGTGTGGTCGCGGTGGAGCCGCCATGATGTCATGGGGCTTCGAGGTGTGCCAGCCCGTACCCGCCCGGGCCCGTGACGAGCCGCGCGGGTTCACCCGCAGGATCAACGACGAGGGTAGGCCCCGTGGGCACATCGGCCAGGGA
>JAHHMJ010000188.1 GCA_018678395.1 Gemmatimonadota bacterium
TCCCTGGAGCGAAGCCGAGCTGGAGCGCCCAGGTCTCACCGCGGTCGATCCACTCCCGCTCGGAGGCGGCTCGCACCGGGTCCAGCGACGCGGCTGCGTCCATCGCACCGACCACGGCGTGCCGGACCGCCCGTTCGAAGACCTCGCGGTGCAGATCGGGGTCGCCGCCCGCCCGATACCGCTGCCAATCCGAGTAGCGGAGAAGGGCCGCGACGTCGCGCAGGAGACCGCGGTCCACCCTCCAGCCGGTGCCCTCGGCCAGGACGGCGTCATCAGCGGCGCCGGGGTCGGGCCCGTACGCTGCACTCGAGCCGGGAGCCGCGTCGGCAGGAAGCGGCACGTCGTCGACACTGAAGTCCCGGAACCCCATCAGTTCGGCGACTTCCAGTGCGATGCGGGGCCGCGCCTCCTCGAAGGCCACGGTGTCGCGGGCTTCGAGTCGAAGTACGTGGAAGCCGTACTGGGTCTCGACCACCGGACTGATCTCGTCCGGTGCGAGCGCGGTTGCGGCGGCCCAGAACTCCGACACCCACGCCCCCTCTCGCCCCGGGGTGAGCAGTCCTTCGCGGCTCTCGGCGCCGGGCTCTTCGCTGACTTCCGCGGCGACCCGCGCGAAGGGCTCGCCCGCCTGGATGCGGGCCAGCGCCGCCTCGGCCTTCCCGCGCGCAGCGGCCCGCGTCCGGTCGGTCTCATACCGGGCCGAGAAGACCAGCAGGTGACGCACCGTCAGCTCCAGCTCGGGCTCGGTGCGGTACCGCGCCCGGAGGACCTCCTCGCCGACGCCGGCCGAGTCGAGGACCTGCTGGGCGCGCGTCCGGCGCCAGAGCTGGGCCCGCGCCTGTCCGTCGATCCAGGGGCGGCCGAGGTCGGCGAGACTCGAGTCCGCGACCGCGGTCCCGAAGGCGGCGAGTTCACCCAGCAGCAGCAGGCGATCGTCCGTGAGGCCCAGTACCTCCGAACTCTCGTAGGCCAGGTCGCCGACCTCCAGCGCCGGGGGCGCGTCGGCGCCGCACCCGGCGAGCATCGCCGCGGCACACAGGCCGATGATCCGTGGTACCTTGAAGTGAGCGTTCACGGCGGATGGTGGCAGAAGAGTCGAGGCCTCTCGCCCGTATGGGGTGCAAGGAAACGAGACGACGACGAAGCGATCGAGCGACGAGAGCGGACGATGTACACCACCTGCATGTTCTGCAAGAAAGACCTGGGCCGAAACGAGCTGATCGAGTCGTTTCCAGTGGGCCGACGCCTCGCCTTCGACGAGTCGCGCGGGCGGCTGTGGGTGGTGTGCAAGCACTGCGAGCGCTGGAACCTCACGCCGCTCGAGGAGCGCTGGGAGGCCGTCGAAGCCTGCGAGCGGATCTTCCGCGAGACGCGGCTGCGAGCCCAGACCGAAAACGTCGGGTTGGCCCGCACCCGCGAGGGCCTGGAGCTGGTCCGGATCGGGCGCCCCCACCGGCGGGAGTTCGCCGCCTGGCGCTACGGGGACCAGTTCGGCCGCCGGAGGAAGAAGGCGATCCTCTACGGCGTGGGAGTCGGCGCCGCCGTGGCGGGCGTGTTGATCGGTGGTATGGCGACCGGCGTCCTGTCGGGCACTCTGGTGGCCCAGTCGGGCAACTTCGTCAACATCTTCCAGAACACGCGCGTCCGGGCCCGGATCAAGGATCCCGACGGCAAGATCGTGAAGATCAAGACGCCGCAGCTCCAGAAGGTCCAACTGCTGCCGTCGGACGACGAGCAGGGGTGGTCTCTGCTGGTACGGCCGCGGAAGAAGGGTGGCGCTCTGAGCTCGTCCGAAGACGAGTGGGCCCTCCACGGTGAAGAGGCGCGCAGCGCGGCTGCGGTGCTGGTGCCCGCGATCAATGCGACGGGCGGCAAGAAGGACCAGGTCCAGCACGCGGTCGCCACCCTCGAAGAGGCCGGGCACCCCGAGGAGTTCCTCCGTTCGGTGTCGGACAGCCTGCCCGCGCCGCGCTGGAACAAGAAGGGCCCGCCTCCTCTCACCAGGGTCGACGCGCCCACTCGTCTGGCGCTCGAGATGGCCCTGCACGAGGAGCAGGAGATGCGGGCCATGCAGGGCGAGCTGTGGCGTCTGGAGAAGGCGTGGGAGGAGGCCGAGGAGATCGCCGGGATCGCCGACAACCTGCTCTTGCCCGAAAGTACCGACGAGACGCTGTCCGACCTCAGGGCCAGGAGTGCCTGACACCCTCGTCCGTGATCCAGGCGGTGACCAGTTCGGCCGGGGTGACGTCGAATGCCGGATTCCAGACCCCGGCCTCGGCGGGTACGGTGGTGCGGCCCATGCCGCTCCGGACCTCGACCTCCCGACGCTGCTCGATCGGGATGTCGGCCCCCGTGGGGCAGTCCGGATCGAGCGTCGTGGTGGGGGCCAGGACGTAGAACGGGACCCCGTGCCGATGCGCCAGAACGGCCAGGCCATAGGTGCCGATCTTGTTGGCGACGTCCCCGTTCGCGGCGATGCGGTCGGCGCCGACCAGGATCGCGTCCACCCGGGTCGACGACAGCAGTGCACCGGCCATCCCATCGGTCAGCACCGTCACGGCGATGCCGGCCCGGGCGAGCTCCCACGCCGTCAGGCGGGCCCCCTGCAGAAGGGGCCGCGTCTCGTCGGCGAACACCCGCAGGGCCCGCCCTCGGGCGTGGGCCAGGTACAGGGGAGACAGCGCCGTCCCGATCCCGCCTGTGGCGAGGGCGCCCGCGTTGCAGTGGGTGAGCACCGTGGTGGGATCGCTGGACGTCGGCAGCAGCTCGAGGGCGTGCGTGCCGATCGCCTCGCACATCCGCTGGTCCTCATCGTGGATTTCTCGAGCGAATCCCCGCAGTGCGGCTGCCGTCGCATCGGTGTCGGCCCCGGGGTGGTCGTCCGACCAGCCGTCCAACGAGGTGCGCATGCGCTGCAGCGCCCGGCCCAGATTCACCGCGGTGGGACGGGTCGCAGCCAGCACGGCCACGTCGTCGTCGAAGGCCCCACGCAGACGGGCGACGTCCCGCTCCCCGCGCGCGGCCCGGTCGGACGCGAGGGCGGCGAGGGCATGGGCGCCGAACACGCCGAGCAGTGGCGCTCCCCGCACGCGGAGAAGACGGATGGCTTCGGCCATGCTCTCGCGGTCGCTCAGGGTGTATTCGACTTCGTCCTCGGGCAGCCGGGTCTGATCGAGGATTACCAGCCCGCGACCGTCTGGGGTTGGGCGGACGGTCTCGAAGGGTAGCGAGGTGGTGGCCACCGGGCCGAGTCCTAGCCCGCTACGATGTGCAGGTGAGCGGCGATGTGCTCGGCCATGCGCCGGGTCGTGGCCAGGTCCGGGTGCCGGACGACCACGAGGCCGTCTCCGACGAGTACCTGTCGCCAGTCCCGGCGTGGCGCTCCGATCGGATTCAGGTCGAGGTCGACGATGTGCGGTCCGAACTCCGTCAGGATGGCCTCGAGCCCCTCGTAGCGACGTATGCGCCCCTGGCCGCGCGCGCGCTTGTAGATCCAGGCGGCGTTGTAGCGGCGCTCGACGGGTTGAGTGAATCGCCCCTGAACCACGCACTCCGCCCAGCCGCGGTAGGTATCGATGTCCGAGGAGTAGTTGATCAGGTCGACGAGGCCCGCGCCCGGCGAACGGGCGCCGATCTCCCCGAAGACCGCCTCTCCGTCACGGGTGCGATACCACTCCATGTGCGTGTAGCCGGTCTGGAAGCCCAGCGCCTTCAGGACCTGGAATCCCATCTCTCGACCCGCCGCCAGCTCGGGGAGATCGGGGTCGCGGTAGACGAGCGTGATCGGGCTGATCCACTCGTTTTCCTTCATGACGAGGGCGCGCGGGATGTACGTCGAGATGTTGTAGTGCTGGACCCGGCCGTCGACGCACAGGGTGTCGAAGGTCATGTCGTCGCCTTCGACGAACTCCTCCACGCTGACCTCGGTGACGGAGCGGAGCTGGGGCAGAATGGAGTCGAGCTGGTCGCGGGAGTAGACCTTGTATGTGCTCTCCGACCCCGCCCCCGCGATCGGCTTGACGATGACCGGGTAGCCGATCGCCTCGGCCGCCTCCACGACGCCGGCCGCGGTCGTAGCGCTGTAGTGGTGGGGTGTCCGGATGCCCGCGGCGTCGAGGACCCGCTTCATGACCTCCTTGTCGCGAAACGGGATCGTCTGGTCGACGGTGAGACCGGGGAGCCCCAGTCGCTCCCGGATACGGGCGGCGAGAATGACGTACGGCTCCCACAGGCACTCGACCCTGTGGATCGGCGTCCGCTGTGCGAGACGAGCGACCTGTTCGACGATGGCGGCATCATCTCCGAACGAGACCTGGACGTAGGCCGAGAGCGCCCCCGCCGCTTCGGGAGGGAGGTTCTCGCGGGGCTGATCGCCGAGGCCGAACACCGTCGCTCCTTCGGCTGCGAGTCCCTGAGTGAAGAACCGCATCTCCTTCGGGAAGCCGGGGGAGATCATGAGAACGTTCACGGAGGGCCTCGGTGCGAGGGGGTCGAATCGGGGAGTGTCATCCCGCCTCCACGCGGAGCCGGGTCACGATGGTCCAGAGGGCGTTCTTCACGACCTCGGTGTCGGGGTGCCGGACGATGATGTACCCGTCGCCTTCGTACGTTCCCGAGATCGGCTGACCGGGGCGGGGCAGCCGACTCTCGACCACCAGCGGCCCCAGTTCTTCAGCGACCTCTTCGAGGCCGCGAATCCCGGCGATCGTCGACGCCCCCGGGCCTTGCGCGCGCAGGTATGCGGCACCCGCCGCGTAGCGTCGCGGTGGGGGCTCGAAGCGCCCGAAGACCATCGCCCGGGCCCACCCGTCGAACAGGTCGATCCCGTGCGCCCACGAGATGAGGTTCATGAAGCGGGCCCCGGGCGGCCGGGCCGCGACCTCCGAGATCGCAACGGATCCGTCGGGGCGCCGGAACCACTCCATGTGGCTCAGTCCTCGATCCATACCGAGAGCTCGCAGTGCGGGGCCGGCGGCCTCGCGGATCCGGGCGTATGCCGGATCGTCAGCATGGCGAGGCAGCAGCACGCACCATTGGATCCACGGTTCCCGCACCACCTCGAGGGGGGACGGGTGGTAGTGGTTGATGGAGGCCCACACCAGTCGACCGTCGAGGGTCATCGAGTCGAAGGAGTGCTCGTCGCCGACCACGAACTCCTCGAGCAGGAGGGGGCGCGCCTCGCTCGGCGGCATCTCGGTCAGAAAGCGAGACAGCTCGACGCCACTCGAGAGCCTGTGCGTCCCGCGGGATCCGGATCCCGCC